>SCSO01000237.1 GCA_004297865.1 Legionella sp. | reverse complement strand
GGAAATTATAACGCTCGTGCCTCTTATACTCCCGATATGAAAAACATTGTTATGTTGCATCGCGATGATCGTCAATTTACTATTGGACTGCAAAATGCTAATGGTGGTCCTATATCGAGTTTAACGTTTTCTGGTCTAGACGAATCGCCCTCAGTATCTCCTAATAGTCGTTTGGTGCTGTATGCAACACGTTACCAAGACAAAGGAGTTTTAGGTATCGTTTCTATAGACGGTAGAATTAGAATGAGATTGCCAGCCCGTGAAGGTGATGTACAAGAACCGGCTTGGTCTCCCTATTTGAGTTAATTATGTTAAGAATTGTATATGGACTTATAATTTGGTTTTGCGCTTTAAGTGCATATTCATGGAATGCAACAGGGCATAAGTTAGTAGCACAAATTGCTTACGATAATCTTACTCCTGAAGCTAAAAAATTGTGTAATCAATACAATCGTGCGTTAAACAAGTTTTCTCGTAGCGGCAACTTTGTAGTTGCCGCTACTTGGCTTGATGCAATCCGAGCTAAAGACATTCATTGGTTTGATTCTTTGCACTACATCGATATTCCTTTTTCAAAAGATGATACCCCATTACCGCCCGTTCCAGAGACTAATGCTTTGTTGGGTATAAAGCATGCGATGGAGGTTTTAAAATCTCCTAAAGCATCACCGAACGATAAGGGTTTGAGTTTACGGGTATTAACTCATGTTGTAGGCGATATTCATCAACCTTTGCATACCGTATCACAGATTACTAATGCTTTGCCCAAAGGCGATTTGGGTGGGAATTTATTCCTCTTAGGCAAAAATCCCATAGGCACTAATTTACATCAATATTGGGATAATGGTGGCGGGATTTTAATTGGCCAAAGTAAAAAATTCCAAATTAAGAATAAGGCTAAACAACTTGAACAGAAATGGCCTTGTGCAATTGTTAATAAACTTAACTCTCCTGAAAAATGGGTAGATGCATCCCATGAAATTGCTTTACATGCAGTATATACATTGAATCCTGGAGCAATTCCTAGTAAAAACTATCAATTAACTGCGCAAAATTTAACACAGAAGCAAATTGTATTAGCTGGATGTCGATTGGCTAGTTTGCTTAATTCCCTTGCTTGATGAGACTGTTTAATGCATAATGCGGCCATTATTTAGTCAGTTGTCCAACGAGATTGATTTAAATTCATCTATGTAGCCTGTATTAGACGAAGTCGTAATACAGGAATAACTACGACTTTACAGCCAAGCCTACTTTTAGTTAAGGTAGGTATTCGTTCATTCTATTTATGGAGAAAAAGAATGTTAACAAAACATGCAAGTTATTTATCAGCTCTTGTTTTTACCCTCAGTGCTAATGCATACAGCGCAACGTATGCAATAGGCGACACTCAAACTATCGATCTTTACCCAGCCATTTATGAAGAATTAAACAATCCCACTGCAAATGCCATCAATGCCCAATGTGAGGTTAGACTTGCAAAGGATGAACATCATAGTATCCTGATTAGGATGATTGAAGGGAGTGGAAGTTTTAATGGGCGAGTTCAAACTGCAGGCCAAGCGTATTGGCAATCCTTTTATAAAACGGAAACACTGCAAATAAGTATTAATGCAAATACTTCATTCCGATTAACCAATCATGGTTATTTTCCGATAAGAATTGTTTGTCGTACTCAGTAAATTGAACTAATTGAGTGAGCAGCTGCTCACTCAATTGTCAATCTTTAGGCTTGCTGTAAAGACTCAATGACTGCACCAAGAAAACGAGTCGCTTCGCCCCCAGTTACAGCTCGATGATCAAAACTTAAAGATAAAGGCAGCATTTTATGCGCTTCGATAGATCCTGTGGTATTGACCACTGCCGCTTGATAAAGTCTTCCTACAGCTAAGATAGAAACCATAGGCGGAACAATAATAGGGCTAGCAAAACGACCAGCAAACTTACCAAAATTAGATAAGGTAATAGTTGCTCCTTTGAGCTTATCTGGACTAATCGCCCGATCACGTACCGATTGTTTAAACTCATCAATGATTTTACGTAAATCACTATCAGCATATTGAGCGGCATTGTGAATGACTGGCACAAATAAGCCTTCATCATTATCCATCGCCAAACCTAAATGTACTTCTGCAAAACATTGGCGTGCACTATGTTTTGTATCGAACCAGGCATTCAATGCGGGTTCTTTTTTAGTGGCATGAATAATGGCTTTTATTAAACGAACAGTAATGTCTGTTCCGGGTTTCCAACAGTCAATATCTGCTTCATCAAAAATACTTACGGGGACGACTTCTGCATGAGATTGCATCATGCTATTCAACATTGCACGACGAACACCGCGTAAAGGTTCAAAGCCAACAGGCGGTTGTGATTGTTTATCTGCATAAGCTTGAACATCTTTAGTAGTGATTACTCCATGATCACCTGTACCATGCAATAGGCTTAAATCCACGCCTAATTTTTTAGCTAACATTTTAACAGCAGGTGTGGCTTTAACCCGTTTCTGAGTATCCTTTGCGCTTCCAATAGTAAAGTTATCCTCACTGATATCGGTACTTTCTTCCAGGTTGCCCACCACAGTGCCTTTATCAGCAGTTGCAGCCGTTGTGGAAACGAAAGCAACTAAAGGGTCGCCGGTTTTAATGACGTCGCCAGTTTTACCAAAAAGCTTAGCAATGGTGCCACTTTGTGGACACGGAACATCTACTACGGCTTTTGCGGTTTCCATGGATACTAAGGGTTGATCTAGGGTGACGGTATCACCTTCTTTAACAAACCACTCATGAATTTCAGCGTCAGGTAATCCTTCACCAAGATCGGGTAGATTGAAAATATTCATTATTACTCCATTATACTCATAACACTATTTTTAATGCGGCTTACACTCGGAATGTACTGTTTTTCCAATTGGAAGTAGGGCATTACCGTGTCGTAACCCGTGACGCGTTGCACAGGGGCTTGGAGATCGCTTAAACAATTCTCCATAATCTGTGCAGAAATTTCTGCACCTACGCCGCAAGTTTTAGCACCCTCATGCACAATGACACAACGCCCCGTTTTTTCCACAGAAGCCAAAATGGTTTCTATATCTAAAGGTTTGATAGTCGCCACATCGATCACTTCACAGGAAATACCTTCTTCACCTAATTGTTTCGCAGCTTGCAAGGTTTCATGCATGCTCGCGCCCCAACTGATTAGAGTGAGATCATCTCCCTGTTGTAAGGTGAAACATTTACCTAAGGGAAGAGCTTGGCCATCATCAGGTACCGGTTGTTTGACTAAACGATAAATTCTTTTAGGCTCTAAGAAAATCACCGGATCGGGATTACGCATAGCCGCTAGTAATAAACCATAAGCACGTTTAGGTGAAGAGGGAATCACTACTTGTAATCCAGGTATGTGTGCGAATAAGGCTTCTGTACTTTCAGAATGATGTTCAGGCGCTCTAATACCACCACCAAAGGGTGCACGGAAGACAATAGGACAATGCAAGCGCCCACGAGTACGATTACGCATACGTGCCGCATGACAAATGATCTGATTCATGCCGGGATAAATAAAGCCCATAAATTGGAATTCTGCAACGGGCTTAAGTCCTTGTAGAGACATTCCAACTGCTAAACCAGCAATCATGGATTCAGCTAAAGGAGTATCAAAGACGCGCTTTTCTCCAAAGCGATCTTGTAGCCCTACAGTAGCTCGGAAGACGCCACCATTTTTTCCTACGTCTTCACCAAAAACCACGACATTTTCGTCTTTAGCCAATTCATAAGCTAGAGCCTGAGTTACGGCTTCAATTAAGGTAATATCAGGCATTGCTAGCTTCCTCCATTGCTATTGCACGTTGTTCAATTAAATACTCGGGTAATTCCGCGTAGTGATAATCAAAAATACTACTAACCGGTTGCGGTGTGGCGTTTAAATATTCGTCCACTGCTTTTTCAACTTCTTGGGAACAATGCATGACGAGAGTCTCTTCATCTTGTGCAGTCCAAATTTTTTGTTCCATCAGATAATGTTTGAAACGACTAATAGGCTCTTTAGGTTTAGCGTATTCTACTTCTTCTGCGGGCTGATATCGGCTAGCATCATCTGCGGTTGTGTGATCACATAAACGGAATGATAAGGCTTCAATCAATGTTGGGCCTTCACCACGTCGAGCTTTTTCTATAGCGTCACCAATGACTTGACGCGTGGCTAAAATATCATTGCCATCCACTTGCAGGCCTTTAAATCCAGCAGCAATGGCTTTTTGTGCAATAGTTTCTGTGCCTGTTTGTTTGCTGCGAGGAACAGAGATTGCCCATTGATTATTATTGACTACAAAAACCACGGGTAAATTCCAAGTTCCAGCGACGTTCATGGCTTCATAAAAATCACCCTCAGAAGTACCTCCTTCACCTAAACACACTACAGCCACGCGGGCTTGATTACGGTATTTAAATGCAAAGGCTACGCCGGCTGCATGTAAACATTGAGAAGCGATAGGGACGCAAATGGGCAAATCTTCGCTGTCACAATCAAATTCGCTGCCTCGTTCATCGCCTCCCCAATAAGCGAGAATTTCCGACATTTTCACACCGCGTTGAAATTGTGCAGCATAATCTCGATAATAGGGTACAAATACATCCTCGGGATGCATGGCATGACCAATGGCTGTGGAAATCGCTTCTTGACCATTGATAGGGGCATAGGTTCCCATTTTCCCCGTTCTTTGTAGGGCAATGGCCTTTCTATCAAAAGTCCGGGTAAGAACCATGACTTTATAAAGTTCTTTTAAAGCAGTATGATCTTCGGCAATTTTGGGTGGCTTGCCTACCAAATCGCCATTTTCATTGAGAAATTGGGTGTAAGTAATATCAAATTGAGCTACTGTTGTCACTCTAAGGCTCCTTGTCAACAACGCGTGGACAATAGAATACTCATAAATGAATTTAAAAACTAGTGAAGGGGAGATGTTTTGACCCA
>SCSO01000236.1 GCA_004297865.1 Legionella sp. | reverse complement strand
GCAGCAACTATCGGGTTTACGCATTGCGGGTTTAACGCAAGAAGTTCCCATCACAGCAAATGAATCAGTCTATCATTTCTTGGTCAAAAGTTTAGGAAATGTAGGCGAAGTGTTAGCGCAGTATTATGAATCTGCACAACAAGGTGACATGGATAAATTAGGCAAATGCCAACTGCAAATGGATAATTTACATGCTTGGGATTTATTGCCGCTGGTAGAAACTATGGCGACTCGCTTGGGCATAGAAACTAGTGGCAACATGGCAGATTTATCCGGTGGAATGAAACGTCGTGTGCTATTAGCTGCCGCTTTAATTGCGAAACCGGATCTTTTACTTTTAGATGAACCTACCAACCATTTAGATATAGAAGCGATTGAATGGTTAGAATCATACTTAAAAAATTTTTCTGGTAGTTTAGTTGTAGTCACGCATGATAGAGAATTTTTGGCGCAAGTAGCGACGCAAATTGTGGAAATTGATCGCGGAAAAATTCATGTGCATGAGTGCGATTATGAAACCTATTTGGATAGGCGTGAATCCAATCGTTTAAGTGAACAAAAACAAAACGATTTATTTGATAAAAAATTAGCTGAAGAAGAAGTGTGGATTCGCACAGGGGTTAAAGCCAGACGTACTCGTAATGAAGGACGCGTGCGAGCATTGAAAGCCCTGCGCGAACAATATAGTGCACGCCGTAATCAGCAAGGCTCAGTGAAGTCTCTTAATTTAGATGTTAGTCGTTCGGGAATGGATGTTGTTGAGGCAAAACAACTGAATTATACGATCGCTGGTAAAACTCTGCTTCGCGATTTTTCATTATTACTCACTCGCGGAGATAAGCTGGGAATTATCGGTCCTAATGGCTGTGGGAAAACGACCTTAGTTCGCTTGTTGTTAGGTGAGCTTGCACCTGATTCTGGCAAAGTAAAACTAGGCACGTCTTTGAATGTGGCTTACTTCGATCAATTGCGTCGTCATTTACAAGAAGATAAGACGGTCATGTTTAATGTGGGTGAAGGCTCCGATCATGTGACAATTAATGGTAAGCAAAAGCATGTGGCGAGTTATCTTAAAGACTTTTTGTTTTCACCAGAACGTTTTAATCAACCTGTTTCCTCACTCTCCGGTGGTGAGCGCAATCGTTTGCTCTTAGCTAAATTATTAGCAAAGCCAGTCAATTTATTGGTAATGGACGAACCCACCAATGATTTAGATATAGAAACTTTGGAACTTTTAGAGAATATGTTATTGGAGTATCCCGGGACTTTAATTTTGATTAGTCACGATCGTGCTTTTATTAATCAGGTGGTCACGAGCGTGTTAGTATATGAAGCGCCAGGCCTTTTTAATGAGTTTGTCGGAGGCTATGATGAATACAAAGTGCACAAAAAACAACAGCCACGTGCAGTGGTTGCAAAAGTGCCTGAAGTTAAAGCGCCGCGCGAGACCGGTAATAAATTGAGCTTTAATGAACAAAAAGAATTATCTAAGTTACCTACAGACATTGAGAAATTAGAAATCAAGATCGCAGCTATTCATGCGCAAATGGCAGCCCCAGAATTTTATCAACAAAGTGCTGAAGTTATTGCAGAAACGAATCAAAAGTTATTAAATGAAGAAAAGATACTCAATGAAAAATATGCTCGTTGGGAAGTGTTAGCGGCAAAAGAGTAATTTAATTCAACAAGGAAGATAATGGATCCAGTTTTAGTAACCATCGCTTTTTTGGTATTTGTCGGTGCGATAGCCGTGTTTTTTGCCCAAGAATTTAATAATACCTTAAAAAGCATTTTTGCTATTAGAGGTATGTTATTAATACTTCCTTTAGCCTTGGCGTCTTGGCTTGTTTATACGTTTGATTATTGGGTGCTTTGGGCAATTTATTATTATCGCGAAACTTTACAAGTTTTGATTGATGGAATTGCGTATCTTATCCCTTTAAAAAGTGCTCCTACTATTGCCATGATATTAGTACTCGCTTTGGTTTCGATAGTTCCTATTTGGGTCGCGGATTATATTTTATTTAAAAGATCATATACGCGGTTTCCCTACCCTTATTTGGCGAGTACTTTGATTTTAGTGATTAGTTCCATTTGTTTGATTATGGTGAATTGAATTCTCCCTTCGTAGGTTGGGTCGCGACCCACAGCCGCCAGGTTAAGGAGTTTCGAAGTCCAATTTTAAACACTAGATTAAGATGGTGTCATCTCCGCGAAGGCGGAGATCCATTCCTGCATTGGTATTGAACTAAATTAGGGATGGATTCCCGCCTTCGCGGGAAAGACTCGATTGAAATATCGCTTA
>SCSO01000235.1 GCA_004297865.1 Legionella sp. | reverse complement strand
GTGGCTCCACAACAAAGCCCCTGAAGCCCATCAAAAAACTATGAATGAGTGTCAGCATCAGTATACGGTAAACCGCTAATAATCCCATCTAAAACCAAACCTAATTTTATGTAAAAATGAAGCTACGATAGGAGAGTTTTGTCGATGAACTGCGGTAGTAAACCAGAAGGATTTATATCTCCACGGCGCATGTTGCCAACCTGAGATAAAACATAAATCAAATATTTTCTTGGATCTATATTATTCAGCCTGCAAGTTTGGATTATGCTGTAGAAGAATGCCGCTGTTTTCGCAGCTCTTTCATTACCTATCAGCATCCAATTTTTTCGGCCAATGGCAAAAGGACGAATCTGGTTTTCTACCCAGTTGTTGTCAATCTCAGCTTCGCCATAGTCTACGTATTTAACTAGATATTTCCATTGGTTCAATGTATAGGTTATAGCACTTCCCAGCACGCTTTTGGATGACGCTGTTGATTGAGCAACTAACTTATGGATTTTTTCTAAAATCGGTGGCGCTTGATCTTGGCGTAATTTTTTGCGTACAGCAAAATCATAACCCTGTTCTCTGGCAATACTTTCAATTTGATAAAGTTTGCCTATCCATTTCATTGCTTCATGCGCTTTTCCAGTACTG
Source organism: Legionella sp. (assembly GCA_004297865.1). Lineage (GTDB taxonomy): Bacteria > Pseudomonadota > Gammaproteobacteria > Legionellales > Legionellaceae > Legionella. Next base: position 1,189 of record SCSO01000235.1, on the reverse strand, counting down.
GTTGATATCTTAACAACATCAGCAAATTTTCTCCGACAATGTGCCCAGCAACCTAAGTTAATAACACCAACTTTGGCCCTCATACCATTGTAGCCACTATAGCCATCAGTTTGTAATATACCTTGATAATCTTTTAGATTATCACTTACAACCTTGCCGCTTCTTGAGTCATTGTATTCAAATAGTACAAACCGGTTTTGGGGTTCACAGCTATGATAGCACCACATGTATCCACGGATATTATCTTGTAAGACCTTTACCGGAGTTTCATCTGCCTGCAGTACCTTGGTATTATTTAGTTGCTCTTTTAACGCAGATTGTAATGGGAACAATACTTCGCCAGCTTGCAAAAACCAATTGCAGATAGTATTTGCTGGAATATCTATTCCTTCTTGAGCAAAAATCTTTGATTGTCTATACCATGGCAAGTGGTGTTCATACTTTTTAATAATAACTTCGGTAATTAAACTTGGAGCAGCCATACATTTGGCTATTGGCATTTCAGGCTTAGACGCAGTTTTTATGGTTTCACACGAACGGCAGGTATATTTAGAACAGATGTGCTCTATCACTTTAAGTTGGGCTGGGATATATTCTAGTTGTTCTGATTTATCTTCACCAAACTTTTCCAACTGGCCGCCACATTTGCAATGCTTTTCTTCTTCGGTTAAATCATAGATGATTTGCTCTCGTGGTAATTGGTCGGTATCAATCTTGCGACCAACGGTTTTTTTCTTTCTGGTGTATGTTATTGTTTCGGTATCTGCTGGTTCTTCCGTTTCCTTGGCTTCGACAGATTCTTCTGCTTCATCAAATACCAACTCAAGCTGTAGTTGCCCACTAGTTTCGCTTGCTTTGCCAAACTGCCTTTGTTTGCCAAGCTTTATTTGTTCAATAAACCAAGTTAACTTTTCTTCAGTTGCTTCTAGTTTTGCTTTGAGCTGTGAGTTTTCTTTAGAAAGGGCAGCATTGGTTTCAATTAATAGAGCTATATTTTCAGGGGTGTAACTATGATTTTCGTATCCCATTTCCACGAAGAAAATCATAACATAATGCCAAATAAAAGCAAATAAAAAAATGCAAAAAAACCCTTAAAAATACGTATTAATCTTGCATTCTCCATCGGATAATAATTTCCAGTCCACACCAATTAACAACCAATTTAATTGCTCCGAATTGATTTGTAAAC
>SCSO01000234.1 GCA_004297865.1 Legionella sp. | reverse complement strand
TATTTATCTATTACAGAAAGGAAGTTTTTAATGAAAAACAATCACTTTGATACCCGAGCTATCCACGCTGGACAAGAGCCCTGCCCTAGTACCGGCGCAGTGATGACCCCAATTTACGCTACTTCTACTTACAGGCAAAGTGCTCCGGGTGTACATCAAGGTTTTGAATATTCCCGTACCCATAATCCTACTCGTTTTGCCTATGAAGATTGTGTGGCTAGCCTAGAATCTGGGCAACGAGGCTATGCCTTTGCTTCAGGAATGGCTGCAATTAATACCGTAATTGACCTTTTAGACTCCGGCGATCATGTGATTGCTATGGATGATTTATATGGTGGTACCTTTAGATTGTTTGATAAGGTCAAAAAACGCAGTGCCAACCTAGCCTTTTCCTTTGTAGACATGACCAATGCCCAAAACATTGAAGCAGCTATCACCCCCAAAACCAAGCTAATTTGGGTAGAGACCCCTTCAAATCCCATGTTAAAACTGGCCAATTTGCGCGAAATAGCGCAAATTGCTAAGAAACATGGGTTAATTTCCGTGGTGGACAACACTTTTGCAACGCCCTGGATTCAACGACCTTTAGAATTAGGCTTTGATATAGTAGTTCATTCCGCGACCAAATATTTGAATGGACATTCTGATGTGATTAGTGGTGTAGTGGTAGTAGGCAATAACCCAGAATTAGCGGAAAAATTAGCCTTTTTACAAAACTCCTGTGGCAGCATTGCAGGACCTTTCGATAGTTTTTTAGTATTGCGAAGTTTAAAAACCTTATCCTTACGCATGGAAAGACATTGTGAAAACGCTTTGGACTTAGCGCAATGGTTAAGCCAACATCCCAAAATCACTAAAGTGATTTATCCTGGTTTAGAAACCCATCCACAATATGCTTTAGCACAGGAGCAAATGCATCAATTTGGCGGAATGATTTCTATGGTTGTAGAGGGTGGTTTAGAAGGCGCTAAACGATTTTTATCTCGTTGCGAACTCTTTACCTTAGCGGAAAGTCTTGGTGGAGTAGAAAGTCTTATTGAGCATCCGGCTATTATGACCCATGCATCCATCCCTGCAGCTCAACGAGAAGCTTTAGGCATTGCTGATGGATTTATTCGTATGTCTGTAGGCATCGAATACATTGAAGATCTACGCGCTGATTTAGAGCATGCACTCAGTTAATAACTTATTGGAGTTATACAATGCAACTAATGAAAAAAATAGGTGAACAGGTCAATGCGGTGATTGCCACTCTCGTTCTGATTTCAACCTCAACTTTATGTTTTATTCCTATTTTGTTTATTGGTTTATTTAAATTAATCCCTATTCCACGTTGGCAAACCTTGTGCACCCAGTTGGTGGATTATATTTCCATCCTCTGGTGTGGGATCAATAATTTATATGTCGATAAAATTCTTAAAGTAGAACATCAGATCACCGGATTGGAACATGTAAGTCGCAATGAATGGTATTTGGTAGTAGCTAATCATCAAAGCTGG
>SCSO01000233.1 GCA_004297865.1 Legionella sp. | reverse complement strand
GGGGAAAGTACCTAAGTTAACGGTACCGGCTAAAGAGCCACTTAACTGACTATAGCCATTGAATTTATGACGCATTTTCGATTGATAATTTAAGCCGATTCGCGTGTGATTATCATTAAACATACCCAAAATTCCGGCATGAAAACCTACGCCGAAGGAATCCCCTTTATTGTAACTTAAAGAATCCACTACCATTGGATTTCCTAATGGGAGAGCAAATACTGGCAAACCTAACATGCGATTAAATTTAACTCTAGCATATTGTAAATCTAAACCTGCTCCCACAGCAAAATTATCTGTTAATTTACCACCTATTTCCGGTGAAAAATTCATTGTAATTACTTCTGTAAAGGTAGCTTGGTAACGCACTGCCGAATCAGCAGCCCATTCAGTTGCTAAACCAAAAGGAGATACGATACTAAATCCAAAGGTAGCTCTATCACCTAATGGCAACGCATAATGTAAGGAAGGCACAAATGCTTCCTTAGCGCCTTTTAATCCATTAAACGTCTCAACATACGGAGTATCGTCAAATAGAGGAGAAAAATAACTGCTCGTACCACTAATCTGAGCAACAGGCAAAACACCTACACCACCAAAAACTGCTTGTTGATTATGAATCAACACCAAACCTGCTGGGTTATACCAGCCAATTGAGGCATCAGCACCTTCAGCTGCAGCTCCGGCACCGAAGTTACCCGTCATCATTGGACCGCTTTCTGTATATAAAGAAAAACCACCTGCATAGGCAGTAGAGGCAATTGCTGATAGTACAGCAGCATTAACCAAGGTTCGTAGGGGTTTGTGCATGATATTCACTCCACACTCCTTAAAAAATTAAAAATACTTCCAGTTAGAAACACAATTAATCGATATTAAAGGAATTCGCTGGAATTTCAAATGATTCTAAATAAATTTTTATCAATATAATCAATAGTTAACAAATTTAAATCCATTATGGATTTATTGGTGCCATTATGTTTTTTTTTGACCCTTGGTTTTGAGTCGGGGTCATACGGTTTTTCGTGAGCGTGCCCGGTTTTATATTATGTAATATGAAAAGACGGGCACGGGCATGGGCACGCTCACGGGCACGACGTTTCTACTGGGACGGTTCATTAAAATTATCCCCATAGACTTGTACTCAGACTTTAGTCCATGTTAAGTTCCAAGTAATATAGAATGGAACATACATCATGCAACAAATCATAACTAAATTCGGTGGTACCAGCGTTTCGACTAGGGAAACCTGGAACAATATTGCAGCGATTACTAAAAAACATCTGAGCACCGGGCTACAACCTGTTATCGTTTGCTCAGCATTGACGCAAATTTCCAATAAACTCGAAAAAGCCATAGAAGCCGCTTTGCTTGATGAACATCAAAGTATTTATAACGACATCCGAAGTAGCCATCTCAATCTGGTAGACGCTTTAGAAATCAACCCTGAATTAATTAGCAAAGAATTACAACAATTAAACCAATGGCTCACCGGTATTGCTTTACTTAAACAAGCCCCTGCCAAAACCCACGCCCAGATTTTAAGTCTGGGTGAATTAATGATGACTCGTTTAGGACAAGCCTTCTTAGAAAAACAAGGCATTAAGGTCCAATGGGTAGACGCTCGTGAATTACTCACCAGCACACCCTTCTTAGGCACAGATACCGCAAACTATTTATCTGCACGTTGCGAAAGCGAATACGACTCTCAAATGGTTGAACGTTTTCTAACTACCGGTGCCGATGCCATCATTACCCAAGGTTTTTTTGCGGCAAATCCTCAAGGTGAAACTGTATTACTCGGTCGCGGCGGTTCAGATACTTCAGCAGCGCTACTCGCAGCCAAACTACAAGCCTGTGCTTGTGAAATATGGACCGATGTTCCTGGAATCTACACCGCTAATCCACATCAATTGCCCCACGCACGTCTACTGAAAAAACTCAATTACGATGAAGCGCAAGAGATTGCGTCCATGGGTGCCAAAGTGCTTCATCCCAATTGCATTCCTCCAGTGCGTCGCGCCAATATCCCCATGTCAGTAAAATACACACAACTGCCAGAACACTCTGGTACTTTGATTACCAAAGACATTGATGAAACCGCGCCCTTGATCAAATCCATTCAGGTCAAACACAGTATTTTGCTAATCTCTATCGATACCCTAAACATGTGGCAACAAGTCGGTTTTTTAGCTGATGTATTTGGTGTGTTTAAAAATCACGGTTTTTCGGTGGACTTATTATCCTCTTCCGAATTTAACGTGACCTTATCCTTAGACAATAATGTGAAATTATACGACCGCCCAGCAATCAATGCGCTGATTGCTGATCTCAACCAATTCGGTCGTGCAAAACTAATTGAACCGTGTAGTGCTGTGAGTATGGTAGGACATCATATTCGTACCATACTTCCACAATTAGGCCCTGCTCTAGAAGTGTTTGAAGCCAAGCAAGTCTATCTCATGTCTTTAGCATCTAATGATTTAAACTTAACCTTCGTAGTCGATGAATCGCAAGCCGATAAACTCTGCCAAAAACTTCACCATTTGGTGATTGAAAGCAATCCACAAGTGTTCTACTACTCCAAGAGTTGGCATGAAGAATTTGGCAAACCTAGCGAGCGCCCTACTCCTTGGTGGGAAACTGAACGCGATCGGTTATTAACCACCAGTGCAATGCATTCCCCTTGTTATGTCTATCATAGTGCAACCCAAGCTGAACGCGCTAAAAATCTGTTGTCATTAACAGCAGTCGATAAATTATTTTATGCCATTAAAGCCAATCCTTTCCCATCCGTTCTAAAAACTTTGGAAAAAGAAGGTATAGGTTTTGAATGCGTCTCTATTCAAGAATTAGATTTAGTACTGCAATTATTCCCTGAGATCGACAGAGAACGTATTTTATTCACGCCCAATTTCGCTCCCAAAAGTGAATACGAATACGCGCTTAAAGTCGGTTGTTATGTGACGATAGACAGTTTATATCCGCTAGAACATTGGCCTGATCTATTTAAAAATCGTGAAGTGATCATGCGTATCGATCCAGGTACCGGTGCGGGGCATCATAAACACGTGTCTACTGGTGGCAATGAGTCTAAATTCGGCATCACCCAAAATGATATCAGTGAAATTTTAGCATTGACTAAAAAGCATCATATTGACGTCATTGGTTTGCACGCGCATTCCGGCAGCGGTATTCTTTCGCCCGATCTTTGGCAACAAACTGCGATGATGCTCGCATCTTTGATTGATCAATTCCCCAGAGTGCGTTCTATTAACTTAGGCGGGGGTTTTGGAATTGTAGAAAAACCCGGACAACATCCCTTAGATCTAGTCGCCTTAGACGCTTCTTTATTAGCAGTGAAAGCCAATTACCCTTCTTTACAAATCTGGCTAGAACCCGGTCGTTATTTTGTTGCAGAAAGCGGGGTAATTTTAGCGAAAGTGACGCAATGCAAAGAAAAAGGTAAAGTAAAATTCATTGGTATAGAAACCGGCATGAACTCCTTAATTCGTCCTTCACTCTACGGTGCTTATCATGAAATTGTGAATTTAACCCGTTTACATGATGAAAAAGCAGGCTTTGCACATATCGTTGGGCCCATTTGCGAATCCGGAGATACCTTAGGTTATGATCGTTTATTACCTGAAACTCGCGAAGGTGATGTATTGCTAATTGCCAACACTGGCGCCTATGGTCATTGCATGAGTTCGCATTATAATCTACGTCCACCAGCACAAGAAATTGCATTGGAATAATATGACGCTTGTTGATAGTGCCCAAAGGATCCAAGCTACGGATCCTTTTTCTTCTTTTATAGTTCAGGCCCCAGCTGGCTCTGGAAAAACAGAAATTCTGACGCAACGCTATTTACGTTTGTTAAGTACAGTCCAAGCCCCCGAGCAAATTATTGCTTTGACCTTTACTCGCAAAGCCGCCAGTGAAATGCGGGAACGTATTGTCTTAGCTTTACAACAAGCAGCCGCTAAACGTCCAGCGCTATCTACACATCAACAAATGACCTTAGATTTCGCTCAACAAGCCTTAGAGTGCAGTGAACGCTATCAATGGAATCTTTTGCAACAACCCAATCGCCTAAAAATCATTACCATTGACTCTCTGTGTCAGAGCATCAATCAGGCTATTCCTTTAATGGAAAAGCAAATTGCCTACTCCAATATTACTGATAAACCTGAAAGTCATTACCTCAATGCGGCACGAGCTTGCATCCAATTTGCCTTAGACACTCCTGAATATCATCATGCCATTAGCACACTACTGTTACATGTGGATAATCGTCGCGATCGTTTATTAGCTTTATTCAAAGATCTTTTAGCGCAACGCGATCAATGGCTAAAACCCTTATTCCAAGCCCGCACTCAAGAAAAAGCAGTTTTTGAGCAAGCACTGCGTTTTATTGAACAACATGAATTAGTACGTCTACAGCAGAGCTTGCCATTGGGACTTGCAACGGACTTAGTGCAATTAGCCCGGGAAATGGCTTGCTTAGAAGAGGATTTAAATTCACCACGGCAGAAATTAAAAGAATGGTATGAGTTTAAAGACATTAATCAAGAAATGGCTATAGCCTTAAGCAAATTACTACTCACTGGCGATAAACAATTTCGCAATGCTTTCGATCATCACGTGGGTCTAAAAAAAGGAATTTGCAGTGAAGAAGAATACCAAAGCATTAAAAGCCGTAGTAAGAAGCTATTGGCTGAACTCCATGAATCCGTTGACTTCTTAAACGCTTTATTACAAGTAAGTTCCTTACCCACACCGGAATACGATGTCGAACAATGGGAAGTTTTGCAAGCGCTCTTCGTCTTGCTGCCCTTACTTGTTGGTCATTTACATTTAATCTTCAGTGAACATAACGAAATCGATTTTACAGCGATTTCACAACAAGCCTTACAAGCATTGGGTGAAGCCGATAATCCCACCGATCTTGCTTTGTATTTGGATCATCGCATTCACCATTTGTTAGTCGACGAATTTCAAGATACGTCCATTTCCCAATTTGAATTATTAAGCCAACTAGTACAAGGTTGGCAAGCTGGCGACGGTAAAACACTTTTTGTGGTTGGCGATCCCATGCAATCCATTTATCGTTTTCGCCAAGCCGAAGTGGGTTTGTTTTTTCGTGCGAAAGAACAAGGAATCGGCGGGCATCAATTACAATCTTTGGAATTACGCTGTAATTTTCGTTCTAGCGAAACCATAGTCCAATGGGTCAACCAGCATTTCTCGCAGATTTTTCCTAAACAATTTGATATGGAATCAGGCGCGGTTTCTTTCCATAGCTCGGTGAATGTTATAAAAGGCGATGCACAAAGTGGAATACAAGCTTGGGAATTTAAAAATAAAGAACAAGAAGCTTTGCATTTAATAGACTTAGTCAAAGAAGAATTAGCACGCGATAAAGAGCAAAGTTTAGCGATTTTAGTGCGTTCACGATCCCAGCTTGCAGAAATTATTCGGCTCTTACGCCAACAACAAATTCCTTATCAGGGAACGGATATTGATTTATTAGCCAACCTTCTGCATTTAAGAGACGCTTGGTCGCTTACCCAAGCTTTATTATTACCCGCGAATCGTTTGGCTTGGTTAGCCGTATTGCGCAGTCCCTATTGTGGTTTGTCTTTACCCGATATTTATCACATCGCAGCTTATAATACGAAAAAATCCATTTATGCTGCTTTATTGAATTTAGAACAAATTCCGCATCTAAGTAATGAAGGCCGGCACCGCGCGCTTTATTTTACTCAAGTTATGCAAAGCGCTTTAAATTTACGTTATCAAAGTCGTCTGTCTGAATGGGTAGGTCAAACCTTAAAAGAACTGCATGTAGAACAAATCCTTAACCCAGGACAATTAAGCGATTTAGAACAATTTTGGTCGCTACTCGATCGTTATGAGCTCGATGGTCGTTTACCTGATTTGCAAGAATTTCAAAATGAACTGCATAAATTGTATTCGCAACAAGCTACTCCTTCGCGTTTACAAGTCATGACTATTCATAAATCCAAAGGCTTAGAGTTTGACACTGTCTTTCTACCCGGTTTAGGTGCACAACCTAATCGTGGCGACCAACCGATGTTACGTTGGTTAAAATTACCCAGCGCTAAAGAAGATTTATTATTGGTTTCACCTATTCAAGCAGCCCATCAAGAAGCTTGTGCCTTGTATGATTATTTAAGTGATATTGATCGCGAGAAATCGTCTTATGAAGCGCAAAGAGTATTATATGTTGCGGTGACCCGCGCCAAATCGCGTTTGTATTTATTAGACAGTAGTAGCAAATCGAGCAAAGGTTCATTTCGTGCTTTGCTCAAACATCAAAACTTTTTAGCCAAAGAAACTGCCGATAATTCAGAAGATAAACCATTGCCTTTACCGCAATTAACCCATTTACCAAATCATTTTTATCCAGCGGATGCGCGCTTAACTACGACTTTTGTCAATCCACCCTCTAGCCACTTAAGTACCGGAGTACCTCGGCTTCTAGGGATAGTGGCACATCAATTATTACAATGGATTTGCGAACATCATCCGCAGACTGTAATGCAAATCCCTTGGGAGTTAGCTCGTACAGCTTATAAAAACATGGGATTTAATGAGGTAGCACAATCTCAAGCCTTGGAAATCTTGCAAGAACAAGTAAGCCAATTGTTCCGAGATCCCATTGGCTCCTGGATCATCGCAGCTCATGAAAAAGAATGGAATGAATATGAGTTACTTGTCAGTCAGCAGCATAAAATGGTCACTCGTATCATTGATCGTTGCTTTGTGGATCAAGGTAAACTGTGGATTATTGATTTCAAGACTGGTAAAGAAGATGAGCATTCTTTAAAGTTGTATCAACAACAATTGAATGAATACGCGACCTATCTTTCTTCGAGATTTTCTTTACCGATTTATTGTGGGCTTTATTATTTGCAAGAGCAACATTGGGTAAGTTGGGAATATGGTGGGCACCTGCACGTCTAATACAGGCTCTGAATTCCTTCTCCCGCTGGCGGGAGAAGGAAATTTGTAATACTACTGTTTCATCCTTGGTTCGAACCCTGAAGTCGCGGATGTAGTTGGCGCAGCCATTCCAAAGATAGAATTATCTCCTGGAGCTCTTAATTTCTGCGAATCTTTTTCGAATTCTATGGCCACATCAATTAACTTTTCCAGCTCATCTATTCTTTTGAAAACAAGTTTATCTTCTGCAGTTAGCACGCTAAGATTAGCAATACGAATATCACCCTTATGTCTCAAACCTTCTCTATAATCCATACCAAAACCAATTAGAAAAGCATCTCTTTCCAATCTAAAACCTTGAAGGTTGGAACGACATACCTTTTTATATTTTTTGCCGTTTTCTAACTCAATTTCTACATTTAATTTAATTGGTTTATCTTTTTCTAGATCTTTTTCCACCAAGGCAACCAGAGTGATATCGCCTTTTGGATGTTGCTTAGACAATTCTTCCTTAATTGCTTTTAAAGTTTCTCCGGTATCACAGACATCATCTAGAAGATAAACTTTTCGACCAGAAAGTCTCGCCTTAGGTAAAGGACCAAGAGTTAACTTACCAGCCTCTGTATTTTTACCATAACTGCCCGCTTGCATATCACTGCGAATGTATTCAAAACTTCGAGCCTTTAATTCGTCACATAACATATTAGCAAAAGGGGTGACTCCATCTAAAACACCAACGAGTACCGGAGGCAAACCTTCTTGGCACTCCTTTATAATTTGTATGGCTAAAGCCTCAACACGTTTTTGAATATTCTCCGCGCTAAGCAACTCAGCATCGGCATCAGAAGCCACTTGAGAATGATTCCAGACTTTTTCAAGAATTTGATTTTCTGAGACTCTCAGTTCATTTAATTCCGCTATCATCGTATCTATTTTTGCCATAACAACCTCTATTTACAAAAAAGAGGTATTTTCCATTGGAACAATAAAAATAACAACTGTTTTTTTTACGAGCATTTCATAGTGGTTCAAGAATGAAGGTGGCTTCTTAAATCTAACGTAGGTTAGGTCATGACCCAACAGCAATCCCCTTCTACTATCAAGATCTATGTTGGGTCGCGACCCAACCTACAAAAGCTTGCAAAATTGTGTGCGCAGATTAGCCCTTGAAATGACGATAGCTACTAATCTAACGTAGGTTGGGTCATGACCCAACAGCAATCCCCTTCTACTATCAAGATCCATGTTGGGTCATGACCCAACAGCAATCCCCTTCTACTATCAAGATCCATGTTGGGTCGCGACCCAACCTACTTGCTACTTGCTACATGCGGGTTTTCGTGAACGGGCGCGTTCACGGGAAAGGGAAAATTTCATTTTTTCAGGTGCAGGTCTACGAAGGTTTAGATTACTAGAAGATTCAGGTATCATAACCCTTTTGCTTTTGCAGGTCCGGCCCATGACGCTTGAAAATGCCATCTTAAATCTTTTAGAGACCCTTAAAGATCCTTTGCTCAAATTAACTGCCATGGAAATGGGGCTTAAACCCTCATTAGAGCTCAAAGACAATCAAGTCGATTTGTATTTAACCGGCGGTTTTCCAGTGAGCTTTTTAGAAACCAGTTACAAACCCCTACTGCTTTCCGAATTAAACTCCGCCCTGCCCAACATGGAATTCTCACTCACTTTCAATACCTTTATTAAAGCCCACAAAACCCAATTAGCCGGCAAAGGCCTACGCGGAGTAAAAAATACCATAGCCATCGCGTCAGGCAAAGGGGGGGTAGGTAAATCCACTGTAACCGTTAATTTAGCAGCAGCATTAACACGATTAGGTGCGCGAGTTGGCATACTAGATGCTGATATTTACGGCCCAAGCATCCCCTTAATGTTAGGAGCTACTGAACCCGTAACCGTTAAAGAAGATTATTATCTCCCCGTGCAAGCCCATGGAATACAAACCATGTCTATAGGCTATCTCACCGATAATGAACAAGCCTTAATTTGGCGCGGCCCCATGCTCGCTAAATCTTTAATTCAAATGTTAGATATCACTTTATGGGATGAATTAGATTATCTCTTCATTGATCTGCCACCCGGTACGGGAGACATTCAACTAACTCTAGTGCAAAAAATACCCCTTACCGCAGCCATAGTAGTGACTACCCCACAAAACGTAGCCACTTTGGATGCACAAAAAGCGATACAAATGTTTAAAAGAACCAATATAGATGTACTTGGCGTAGTGGAAAATATGGCAACGCATGTTTGTAGCCAATGCTACCACCAAGAAGCTATTTTTGGTGAAGGAGGTGCTGCGGCTCTTTGCGCTGAATATGGTAGTGTTTTGCTCGGACAATTGCCCTTACACAGTCGAATTAGCAGTCAATGTGATGCTGGAACGCCAACTGCGCTGCAAACCCATGATGAATTAAGCGACGCTTTTATTAAAACCGCTTTAATCAGCGCGATAGAATTAGCTAAAAAACCCTTAAATTATGCCAATAAATTTCCCGATATTGTAGTGGAATAATTTCTTCTTGTACGTAAACGAAAGAGATGAGTATAATGCCCTAAAAAAATAATAAGACTCTGTATGCAAAGAATTTTTCTCTTCCTTTTTTTTAGCCTCAGCTGCACTTTCACCGTGTTTGCAGGAACCAACTACCAAGTCGACATGATTTTGTTTGCGCAGCCGCAAACAGGAGATAGCCAAGCTGAACAAGGCATAAACTCCCCTTTTATTCCTATGAATAAAAATACTATGACTTTAAAAAATAATACGCATTCAACGAAAAATTTCTCTTTGCTTTCACCCTCCAAGTCCAGCTTAAAAGATCAATATTATCTTTTAAATCGCACGCATCAGTATCAAATATTAGGGCATTACTCTTGGATTCAACCAGCAAACAATCAAAACAAAATTGCTCTACCTAAGGTCAGTCACAACGGCTGGAAGATGCAAGGGACGGTACGTGTGCGCAAAAGTACTTATTACTTATTTGATGGTGAGCTACAACTGTCTTCACCAAGAAATCCGCAACTGTCCTACATGATAGAACAAAATCAACGCCTGAAGGAAAATGTAGTTTATTATTTAGATAACCCACAATTAGGTATTTTATTGCGCGTGCATCGCGTGGCTTAATTTCTTTAGTTTAGGTTCGATTAACTCACTAATGCATTGAGCAATTGCCCTAAGGCAGGGTGTCTTAGGTGAGCCTGGTCGCCAGAATAAAGCCAGTGTCCTTGAGGGAGCTGGTTTAACAAAAGGAATATACGCTAATAAATTAGACGATTGGGCCAAAGTAGCCAAAGCCGGTAATAAAGTCACCCCCATTCCCGCCTGCACCATCAATCTTAAAGTTTCCAAACTAGTCGCGGTGAAATCCGCAATCTCATTGTTTTTTGCCATTTTACAAACCGCCATTGCTTGCTCTCTGAGACAATGACCCTCTTCTAAAAGCAGTATAGGTTGATTCGCCAAATCAGCAATTTTTAGAGTTTTGGCTTGGGCGTATTCATGTTGCAGCGCAGAGGTGAAAAAAAACTCTTCTTCATAAAGAGTTTGATAACTAAAATCCCGCGCCACCGGTTGCGCCAT
>SCSO01000232.1 GCA_004297865.1 Legionella sp. | reverse complement strand
TAAATTAGCGACATTTAGCAGCATTCAATAAAGTTTATTTTTACCTTTACTCCTCAATAGTTGCAAATTCCTCTTCAAGAAACACGGATTGTTCATTATCGGTATGGATTTCTAGTCCTTTTTCTAAATTTCTAAAGTCCCAGAAATTTTGATCCATTAATTGGCTAGGTTTTATACTCTGCAACGCATGCAGTATATTGCTAGGCACTTTGGGATTTTCTTCCGCTAATTGGTCAATTAAGCGAGCAACCTTTTTTCGCATTAGATTTTCTTGTGAGCCGCATAAAGTACAAGGAATAATAGGAAAGGCCTGTTGATTGGCAAAAGTAATAATGTCCTTTTCCTGCACGTAACATAAGGGACGAATAACAATATGTTTTTTATTATCACTCAATAACTTAGGTGGCATTGAACGAATATCGCCGTTATATAAAATAGACATCATCAAGGTACGTACCATATCATCGCGATGATGACCCAGAGCGATTTTATTAAAACCATTCTCCTCGGCATATCGATAAATAATCCCACGTCGTAAACGCGAACAGAGCGAACAATAAGTTTTACCTTCAGGAATTTTCTCTTTAACGATACTGTAAGTATCACGGGTCAATATTTCATAAGGAATAGCACGATCTTGTAACCATTGATGTAAAGCACGATCATCCCAACCGGGTTGCGCTTGATCTAAAGTAAAAGCAAAAATTTCAAACTTGTTCCCGGACCGGCGTTTTAATTGCTCTAATATCGTGAGCATAGTGAAGGAATCTTTTCCTCCAGATAGGCAGATCATGACCCGATCGCCGCGCTGGATCATATTAAAATCAGCTATCGCTTTTCCAGTGTAATGGAGTAATTTTTTTTCAACTTGTGCGGGATTGGACATCGTAAGACAACCTGATTAAATAATAAGCGTATGCAGTATAGTGGTTATTTAGAAGCATTACTAGCGACAGGGCTTAATCCATTAATTCGCGTTGTAGCTAACCAAGAATTAATTTGCTCTATATCATTTACGTTTAAAGTACCAGCGAGGTATTTTAGCGTCAAAATGGAATAAATCAAATTGTACTGGTCGCGTGCTAACTGTTCTTGAGCTTCGAAAAGTCGTTGTTGCGCATTCACCACATCGACCATGGTACGAGTACCTACTTCGAATTGCGCTTCAGTACTATCTAAAGAATTTTGTTGCGAAATGATCGTTTGTCTATCGGCTTTGACCTTGCTGATGCCATCGGTGATGGTATTGAAGGCTATTCGACTATTCACCACCACATCTCTATAGGTTTGTTCTAATTTTTCACTATAAGATTGAAAGTTATACTGTGCTTGTTTAGTTTGCGAATGCACTAAGCCGCCTTGGAAAATAGGAAAATTCATAGCTAAGGCAATATTAGCCTGTCTTTGTTGTTTAGGCAGGAAGAAAGAGTTCATATTCACATCGTTGCGATTTTCTGCGGTATTACTCTGAACCGAAATGACCGGCCAATTGCCAGCAGAAATGGCTTTAACACTATCCCTTGCCATCTCTAGGGTATACTTAGCGGCAAATAATTTATAATTTTGTTTTAATCCGGTATCAACCCACTGATTCACATCATTGGGCTCAGGTTTGATTAAAGGAATTCGACTATCTCGCAGCGGAGCCAAGGTTTCGTACACATGATTAGTCAATTTTCTTAAATTTTCGCTTTGATTGATTTGGTTATTGCGCGCGGAAATAACAGTGGCAACGGATTGATCGTAAGCCGCTTTCGCCTCATAAACCGAAGTAATAGCGTCCAAACCCACTTGGAAACGTTGAGTTGCCTGATCGAATTGTCTTTTATTGGCGCGTTTTTTGGCTTCAGCAAAATCTAAAGTATCTTTAGCGAATAAAACATCAAAGTAAGCTTTAGCAGTTCTAAGGATAAGATCTTGTGCTGCATCATTAAAGGTTGCTTGGGCTGCTTTTACTGAAGCTTTCGCTTGAGCAATTTGCGACCAGGCTTGATAGTTAAAGAGTGCTTGCGAAGCAGTGACCTGCCACATGTTAGCACCATAATAACTATTGGTTCCTAAACCACCTGCAGTCACGTCAAGATAATTGCGGCTGACTTGGCTATTGATATTCACTTGAGGTAAAAGAGCGGCACGCGCTTGCGGTACTGCTTCGGTAGTTGCCATGTAAGTATCATAAGCACCTTTGAACAGTGTATCATTTTCAAGAGCTTGCTTATAAATATCCATAAGGTCTGTGGCAAAAGCAGGGGCGCACAACCCTAAGGTTAATATACAGAATAGCAACGATTTTTTCATTCGAGCTTTCCCTAAAACACAAATACTTTTGGTTTTAATTGATCAACTAAAGGAGGAATATCAGTTTCAAAAAGCGTGGTTTCGGTCCAAACGGAATGATGATCTACTTCGAATAAACGTGCTTGCATAACAGGTGATTTACCAATAATTGCAAACAATTTTCCGCCAGGTAAAACTTGTAGCCTATGAGTCTCTGTTAATTTCTCTATAGCTCCAGTCATTACAATAACATCGTAGGGCGCATTTTCCAACCATCCCCGACAAGCATCTCCGGTGACTAATTCGACATTATGACAGTCATGCGCTTTGAGCTTCCGCGACGCATTTTGCGTAAAATCCGCATAATAATCTATGCTGATAACTTTTTTGGCCATTTTACTTAGCATAGCTGTCAAAAACCCAGTACCAGTGCCCACTTCTAATACGGTTTCATACCCCTTCAAATCTAAAGATTGCAGTAGGATGCCTTCCTCTAAAGGAGTTAACATTCTTTGCCCATGAGCAAGTGGAATTTGCATATCGGAGTAAGCAAAATGCGTGTAAGGCTCGGGAACAAAAGCAGTTCGGGGAAAGAGATCATACAGATCTAAAATGTACTCATTTAGAACATCACCCGTTCTTAATTGTTGTTTAATCATGTTGATGCGTGCACTGTGATTACTCATTTACTCTACCGTGTTGATTATGGAGGAACAGACAGGGGTGCGTTCCCTTAGGTTAAAACTTTGGGGCAATTTTAGCAAGAAATCCACGGATGTGCTAAGCATTAATGCCATAATTTAAGAATTTACGCTTTAGTCTATTTATTCTTTGAATCATTTCATAGTGACAATGTTTAAAATTTGTTATCATTCCGCCATTATTTCTTTTCCTTAAGGAGTTTTTTATGGTTGAGCAGTTTGCGGACTATTTGCAAACGCAAATTAACGGTCTAAGAGAAGATGGCTTGTATAAATCAGAAAGGGTTATATCGAGCCAACAACAAGCCGATGTTACCGTTAATCAGCAAGAAGTAATTAATCTCTGTGCTAACAATTACTTAGGTTTGGCTAATGACCCTGAGCTAATTGCTGAAGGGCAAAAATCCCTAGGCGAATTTGGATACGGAATGGCTTCAGTACGTTTCATTTGTGGTACGCAAACACCACACATTCGCTTGGAAAAGAAAATCAGTGAATTTTTAGGTAAAGAGGACACTATTTTATATTCCTCTTGCTTTGATGCGAATACTGGATTATTTGAAACCATACTTGGTGAAGAAGACGCGATAATCAGTGATGCGCTCAATCATGCCAGTATTATAGATGGTGTCCGCTTGTGCAAAGCGGCCCGTTATCGCTATGCCAACAACGATATGAAAGATTTAGAAGCACAGCTTATAGCCGCTAAAAATGCCCGTTTCCGTTTGATTGCTACCGATGGGGTGTTTTCAATGGATGGTATTTTAGCTAATCTTCCGGCTATCTGTGAATTAGCGGATAAATACGATGCCATGGTGATGGTGGATGATTCGCACGCAGTAGGCTTTATGGGCGAAACAGGCCGAGGAACTCCTGAGCATTTTGGGGTAAGCTCGCGTATTGATATTATTACCGGGACTTTAGGTAAGGCTTTAGGCGGTGCTTCTGGCGGCTACACTTCCGGTAATAAAACCATTGTCGAATGGTTACGTCAACGTTCACGTCCTTACTTGTTCTCCAATACCTTAGCCCCAGTGATTGCGGAAACGAGTTGTGCGGTATTAGACCGTTTAAGTCAAAACAATCAGTTGGCGCAAAAGCTTAAACAAAATGGACGTTACTTCCGTGAAGGCATGTCGCAATTAGGCTTTAAATTAATTCCAGGTGAGCATCCCATTATTCCGGTGATGTTAGGCGACGCCAGTTTAGCTGGTCGCTTGGCTAATCGTATGCTTGAACTAGGCGTTTATGTGGTTGGTTTTTCTTATCCCGTCGTTCCTAAAGGCTTAGCGCGAATTCGTACGCAAATGTCCGCAGCACACGAAAAACATCATTTAGATAAGGCGTTAAAAGCCTTTGAAAAAGCGGGTAAAGAATTTTCTGTGATTTAAAGTCCATTGATATTGAGGTAAGAAGTGAAATCATTAGTAAAAGCTAAACGTGAGCCAGGTATTTGGATGGAAGATGTTCCTGTTCCGGAATATGGCGTCAATGATGTATTAATTAAAATAGAAAAAACGGCGATTTGTGGTACCGATATTCATATTTACAATTGGGATGATTGGGCGCAAGCGACTATTCCTGTACCGATGACGGTAGGGCATGAATTTTATGGTGAAATTGTCGAAATTGGCGAAGAGGTACAAGGTTTAAAAACAGGCCTTAAGGTTTCAGGCGAAGGTCATATCACCTGTGGATTTTGCCGTAACTGTCGCGCAGGTAAACGTCATTTATGTCGCAATACTTTAGGTGTAGGGGTTAATCGCCCTGGTTGTTTCGCGGAGTACTTATCCATTCCTGCTTCAAATGTTATTGTTTTGCCCGATAATATCACTGGCGATCAGGCCGCTATTCTAGATCCCTTGGGTAATGCAACGCATTGTGCTTTAGCTTTTGATGTGGTGGGTGAAGATGTGTTGATCACCGGCGCTGGACCCATTGGCATCATGGCGGTGGCTATAGTACGTCATATCGGTGCTCGTCATGTGGTGATTACTGATGTGAATGAACATCGTTTAGAACTAGCACGCCAAATGGGCGCAACCCGTGCAGTGAATGTCAAACATCATAATTTAAATGAGGTTATGTCAGAGCTGGGAATGATTGAGGGCTTTGATATTGGTTTAGAAATGTCGGGTAATCCTACGGCATTAAACGATCTGATGAAAGCAATGAATCATGGTGGTCATGTGGCTATCCTAGGTATTCCTCCGCAAGAGACTGCTATTGATTGGAATCAGGTCATTTTCAAAGGGTTGGTCATTAAAGGAATTTACGGTCGCGAAATGTTTGAAACCTGGTACAAAATGATTGCTATGTTGCAAAGTGGTTTAAACATTGCCCCCATTATGACGCATCATTTTCCCGTTGATGATTATCAAGAAGCATTTAAAGTAATGGCTTCTGGCCAATCGGGTAAAGTAATCCTTGATTGGTAGTTTAAGTTTATAGAATTGGAGTTTTTATGTCACAGTATGTTTTCACCATGAATCGGGTGGGAAAGATAGTTGAAAATCAAAAATTTATTTTAAAAGATATTTCCCTAAGTTTTTTCCCTGGTGCAAAAATTGGGGTACTGGGTTTAAATGGATCGGGTAAATCCACTTTGTTACGCATTATGGCAGGTGTGGATACGCAATACGAAGGTGAGGCGCGCGCACAAACCGGAATTAAAATTGGTTATCTAGAACAAGAACCTGTTTTAGATATGAGTAAAACCGTTCGCGAAATCGTTGAAGAAGGTGTCGCGCCGATTAAAGATAAATTAAAGCGTTTTGATGACATCAGTATGCGTTTTGCTGAGCCTATGAGTGATGATGAAATGAATAATTTACTCATGGTGCAAGGCGATTTACAAAATGAAATTGAAGCGTGCGGCGGTTGGGATTTGGATCGTAAGTTAGATTTAGCTGCGGATGCTTTAAGGTTACCAGAGTGGGATGCGGTTATTGGAAAATTATCTGGAGGAGAGCGTCGTCGAGTGGCCTTATGCCGTTTGATTCTCTCAAATCCCGACATGTTATTACTCGATGAACCAACCAACCATTTGGATGCGGAGAGTGTGGCTTGGTTAGAACATTATTTAGAAGATTTCCCAGGAACTGTAGTGGCAGTGACTCACGATAGATACTTCCTAGATAATGCTGCTGAATGGATTTTAGAATTGGATAGAGGCGAGGGTATTCCTTATAAAGGTAATTACACCTCCTGGTTAGAACAAAAAGAAGCGCGACTTGAAATGGAGAAAAAACAAGAAGACGCGCATGCTCGTGCAATCAAAACAGAATTGGAATGGGTACGAACGAATGCGAAAGGGCGTCATGCTAAAAGTAAGGCGCGTTTGGCTCGTTATGAAGAAATGGCCTCAGAAACTTTCCAAAAACGTGCAGAAACCAACGAGATTTACATTCCAGCTGGTGCACGTTTGGGTGATTTAGTGCTTGAAGGTGAAAAAATTTGTAAATCTTTTGGGGATAGAATTCTAATCGATAATTTGGATTTTCGTTTACCCAAAGGCGGTGTCATGGGCATTATTGGCCCTAATGGTGCAGGTAAATCAACATTTTTAAAGATGATTACTGGCCAAGAGGAAGCTGACAGCGGTACCATACGTATTGGCGACACGGTTAATTTTGCTTACGTCGACCAAATGCGAGATGATCTCAATAATAATAATAGCGTTTGGCAAGAGATTTCAGATGGTCATGACATCATGCAAGTGGGTAATTTTCAAATGCCTTCTCGTGCTTACGTCAGTCGTTTTAATTTTAAAGGCCCTGATCAACAGAAGAAAATGTCGCAGCTTTCTGGAGGAGAACGTAATCGGGTGCATTTAGCGAAATTACTAAAAAGTGGCGCTAACGTTTTACTACTTGACGAACCTAGTAACGATTTGGACGTTGAAACCTTACGTGCCTTGGAAGATGCCGTTCTAAACTTCCCAGGTTGCGCCATTGTTATTTCGCATGATCGTTGGTTCTTAGATCGTATTTGTACGCACTTATTAGCTTTCGAAGGGGACTCACAAGTGACTTATTTCGAAGGTAATTACACTGAATATGAAGAGGATCGTAAGCGTCGTTTAGGCGATGATGCTGACAAACCGAAACGAATTCGCTATCGACGCATTGAAAGTTGATGTTTATACTATTCTATCTTAAAGCGAAGACTCAAGGCTATTTTGAAGCCTAGGAATTTTTGGAGAACAAATTTAAATGAAAAAGTTATATTGGGCGGGGTTGTTGCTTTGTCTGGGCTTAACTTCTTGTGTGGAATACGACGAATCAACTCTGATTACCGATGACGCTGGTTATGTCCATCGTACAACTCATTATCTGAGAGATAAACGCGGACGTAATTATTTCCCTATGCAAATTAAAGCCCCTGGGGAAAAATTATTTGTCTTCGATCCTAAGGCTTCAGCTTGGGCTGCTTATGATGCAGAAGGTAAACGGGTCATGACGGGTAGTGGTTCTGCCGGTGTTGATGTTTGTGAAGAAAATTCCAAGCAATCTTGTCGAACTATCACCGGAACTTTCCGCGTTTATAACAAAAAAGGATTAGAGTGTCGCTCTGGAGAATATCCAGTTGAAAAAAATGGCGGTGCGAAGATGCCTTATTGCATGTACTTCTACCAAGGTTTCACCATTCACGCGGCTTATGAAGTGCCTGAGCACCCCTCAAGCCATGGCTGTGTGCGCATTCTTCCCAGTGCTGCTAAATGGTTGAATGAAGAGTTTATGCAAATTGGTACGAAAGTGATTGTTTTGGCTTATCCGGATCAGAATGGCGTGAAGAAAACCGCACCGGTTGAGAGTCGGTAATTTTTGTAATTCCCGCGCAGGCGGGAATCCATCTTTGTAGGTTGGGTCGAGACCCAACATAACCATTTTCAATTACGCTTCTATTTTCAAGCGTAAATCCAATATATTCGCATTAATATCGACTTTCCCCGTGGTAAACGGAATAGAACCACCCGGGGTATTGACTTGATTTTGAATTGTGGGATAAGACACGACATGGCCATAAAACAATTCAATGACTGTTATATCATTAATACGATAATCCCCAGAAATACCCATTAAATATTGAGTATCCGCAGGAAATGGAAGTGAACGATGCCCTTCTTGTGCAGGGGAATTATCAATCATTCCGTGCACCGCAATGCCCAGCTTATCAGTAAATTGATTGCGGATAGTCCCTTGTAACGCATAAGCAGGCTCATAGTTCATATGAAAAGTGAAATCACTCATGGGCGCCGGTACTGCAGTATTGTACATATTTACGATCTTAATCGAGTCCCAACCAATGCGAAAAACTTTCACACTAGCTAGCCATTTTTGATTAAATAAATGCACATAATTAATACTGGCTGTGGACGGCAGTTTTAAAGCAATATTGAGATTATCACTATACAAAGGGCCCAAGCTACTATGACCCTTGGTATTTTGCTGAATGCTTGAATAATAAAAGGCATTAATAAAGTTAGTCTGGTTGATCACGTAAGAAATGCCTAAGTCATAACCTAAACCAAAACTGGTGGAGTTATTCATTAAGTTGGCCCAGGTGGTAGCTCCAGTGGGCATAGCGAAGTTCACTTGGTTGTCGGTGATAAAGTTTAAATTTAAACCAGCACCTAAATGCAATTTTTGATTGACGTCATAAGAAAATCTAGGGCTGACATCCACATCGGTCATGAAGTTTTCTGTGTTCGCATACCGAGTGAAGGGTTCAGTTCCCCAATCCAAATTGGAATTAAAAGGTTCGGTAACATCAAGGGAAACGACGATTTTATCATTTAATCGTTTTGCTAAACGTCCATAAGGTAAAAGAGTATAGGTTTTGGAGCTATTAGTCCCCATGCCATACTGTTCAGTATTAAAGTTAAAAACACTCCCAGTAAATTCTAAATCGGCATAAGAACCCGTACCACCAATAATAAATTGTCCCTTTTTGGTTTTAAATAATTCAGAGGGATTACTGTAACTCACCCCAGCAACAAAATATTGGATAACGTTAGCCTGTGCATTAAAAGCCAATAGACACAGTGCTCCAGTAGTTAGTATGCGCATGTTTTTCCTTATGCAAAACAGTATCCCAAGATCATGGGATACTGTGAGTTAATTATTGAGCGGTATTGGGAGTTGTAACGGTACCGTTGTTTGTCGGGGTAGTGGTAGTACTCGTTGTCCCATTGGCAGGGGTGCTAGTGTTGGTATTGTTAGTGCCAGTTGATGGGGTAGTAGTAGCGCCATTTTGAGTTGGAGTAACGGTCGTTGTGGTATTCGTAGTACCTTTGGTTGTTGGTATTACTGTAGTCGTAGTATCAGTTGTGTCTTTGGTTGTTGGTGTTACTGTAGTCGTAGTGTTAGTTGTGTCTTTGGTTGTTGGTGTTACTGTAGTCGTAGTGTTAGTTGTGTCTTTGTTTGTTGGTGTTACCGTAGTCGTAGTGTTAGTTGTGTCTTTGGTTGTTGGTGTTACCGTAGTCGTAGTGTTAGTCGTGTCCTTAGTTGTTGGCGTCACTGTAGTTGTTGTAGTGGACGGGGTTACGGTAGTCTTGGTAGTAACATCACCATTAGTCGTTGAAGTCGTGTTACTAGGGGTAGTAGTTGTTGTATTATTAATTGGCGTTGGAGTGGTCGTCGTAGAGGTTTGAACAGCATTCTGATCTACTGTAGTCGAAGGCTGTTGCGTTACTACTGTGCGTGGAGCTGCAACCATTTGCATAATCCCCAAGTCTCCAGTAATTTTTCTACCCACAGTCAGATTGATATTTAATAATTGCGTCACCTTTTCTTTATCGTTTTGATAAACCACTTGCAAAGGTAAAGTGAGTTTCCATTGGTTGTTATTCGATTCAACTACCTGTACTTGGCCGTCTACTTGACTGCTCACCATTAAATGTTGCGATTTGATCGCTTCTACATTGCCAGATTTTTGCAGAGCAGAATCAAAACTTGTCCATCCTTGATCTGTGAAACAGGTTTTTAACTTTTGCAATTGGCTATCAATTAGATTTGGATCAAAATCAAAAGCTTGTAAAGCAGCCTGTTCTGACCAAGTGATCACTACCGATTGGTCAACTTGTTTGGTCTGTGCAGGAATGTGGTAATCGCAATTGATTGGCACGACATCCGTTTTTGTTGGCGCTGCCTGTACAGTTGTTGTACCTGGATTAGTGACAGAGGGCTGCGATGGATTCGTAGTTTGATTAACATCCGCATACAGTGGTGAGCCTATTAAAGCAAAAACCGCGCTCCAAAGCATAGTCTTCTTCATGAAAGTAACTCCTTAATTAATATCTAATAATTCTGCGATAATAAGTGCTGCGAGTCTAGCAGTTTTTTTATCCTGATCCAGAGGAGGAGAAAGTTCCGCGATATCAAAACTCACGACTTTCCCTGTTTTGATGATATGTTTAAGTAATGGCAAAATCTGCCAGGGAGTTAAACCCAAGGTTTGTGGTGCACTAACTCCTGGAGCAACACTTTCAGCTAAAACATCCAAACAAATCGTCAAATAAAGATGATCAACCTTTTTGATGAACTCATCCAGAAAAGCCAGTTGGGTGCTTTGCTCTTGTTGTATCATTTGTTCAGCGCTGAGATAAGGCACTTGTAATTCTTTAGCTCTTTGAAACAGTGAAGGGGTATTGCCAAACTGTTGAATACCTAGACAACAATAATGAAAAGGACGTTGCTGATTGGCACAATCCGCAGCGATTTGTGAGAAAGGAGTACCCGATGTTCCTAAATCTCCGGGCGCATAAGGTCTTAAATCAAAATGCGCATCAAAATTAATAATACCTAATTTAGGATAATGCGGTGCTAAACCTTGGTAATGAGCCCAGGCTATTTCATGACCACCGCCCAAACCTATAGTGAGATGCTTTTGGTTTTGGCAAAAAGAAATGATGTCAGCAAATTGCTTTTGCGCTACTTCTAAATCATGGTTTTCACAGCGAATAAGCCCTAAGTCAATGAGCTCAACAGCCTTAGGGCAAGGCAGTTTGGCTAATTGGCTTTTTATGGCATCAGGCCCTAATTGAGCTCCAGGACGGCCCTGATTGCGAATTACGCCTTCATCACTGGCAAAGCCGATTAAAATGGTTTTTTTTCCCTTATTGAGAAGTTCTTGCTCCGAGCTTAGAAATCGAATGTTCTGAAAAATACGCTCATTGATTGTATCTTCTCTTCCCTGCCAAAGCTTAGGATCTGCTGGTTGATAATTGGGAAGCTGAGCAAACATACTTTTCTCCTTTGAGTTAAGGTTTATGGTCTATTATCCTTTAGATTTACTTCTTGATCTATTAACACACCCTATTTTTTGCAAGAGCATTGAGTTTTCCTAAATTAGACAGGAGAAGTCAATATTGCTCTTATGATTATCAGAAACTTTGACAATTCATGAGATTGTTTGCATTATGGTGATCGGCCATAAATCGTCGGAATTATTTGAGGTCAAAATGGTTGCTTAGCAAGATGTCCTATTTTCTGAGCAAGATCAATTATCGCGTGAAAAAGGAGATAGGGCATGAAAAAGGATTGTTTTTTTGCAGTGGCATTGGCGGCAGTTATATTTTCAGGATCGACAGAGGCCGGACCTCCATTTATCAACCTTGAAGGTGTCGGCGGGGCGGCTTTCAATCCGTTTGCCTATCCGGCAATCACATCAACCAAGGACAAGAGCCAGGATTTCGTTGCCAAACCCAGGTTTGGAACCTGGTATGTCAATCTTGACTCCGATATTGATTGGACCACCATCGGAGCTGCGGATACCTTCTTTAAGCGCCTGGAGCTTTCATATGGTTACGAGTCGGTCAACCTGGGATCCCAACTTTTTACTTTGGGTGCTAATCTGTGGGCTCTGAGTCAGAACGTCCACAAGAATAACATCGGTGCTAAGCTGCTGCTACTTGAAGAGAACTCCTTTGATACCAGTTTTATTCCTGCTATTTCCGCAGGGGCCATCTACAAGACGACCGATTTCCGTGTGGAGAAATTGGGTGATCCGTTGACGGGTAAAAACGGTTTCGATGTTTACTTGGTGGCTACCAAAATGATCACTCAACTCCCAAAATCGGTACTACTTTCTGCCGGGGTGCTTTCGAGTCGTGGGCAGGTCAATGGCATCATTGGTTTTAACGACCAAAGAAAAGAGACCTTCTTCGGCAATGTGGAAATTCTCCCCCTAGATACCCTGGTGATCGGGTTTGAGTACAAACAAGGGCCGAGATTCAGCAGCTTCAAGAATGACAATTACTGGAACATCCACATCGCTTGGCTCGTGAACAAGAACCTCACTCTGATCGGTGCCTATGCCTATGCTGGGGATAAATATTCCACCACAAAGGTTGGCTTGGGAGGAGGGCCTGTCCTCAGTGCTCAGTATGCGTTTTAGCAACTCATGCGAGATGCAGCAGCCAAAATAACTGCACATTCCTGGAAAAATCAGTAAAACATTCCAAATATTCTGAGGTAGTGGCGATGTTGGCGATTGGTGACATAGACGCATCTATTGTTATCTCAGGATAAAATTATGCCAAGTTCCTCGAATGTCTGGTATTATTTGCGCCTAATAATAAATGCGCGAGGAAAGCATGTACTTGATTACAGGTGGAGGTAGCGGGATTGGGCGTAGTTTAGCCCGTGCTTTAG
>SCSO01000231.1 GCA_004297865.1 Legionella sp. | reverse complement strand
AATTCCCAATGAATTAAGCCAATTGGCTCAAGAAATCGGGACTTTGGCGTTAAGTGATGAAGATGTGCTCATTTATGCAATGTTCCCAGAAATTGGCAAACAATTCTTAGAGTCACGTAAAAACGACAGTCTTATCGCAGAACCATTGATTAGCCCGGCGAGTACCAACAACCCCTCTGCTTTATCAGAATTTGATATTACTTTGCATGGAGAAAACTATCACATCAAAGTTGCGGGTTTTGGTACGGCTGAACAAAATCAACAATCTTGTTTTCTTTGGGTGGATGGGGTGCCAGAAGAAGTGATCATTTATCGTGATGAAATGGATCACCCCATAGCGAATACCTCTAAAAAACACCACACAGGGCCAGGGGATATTACTGTGGCCATTCCGGGGACGATTATTACCGTGCAAGTAGCGGTAGGTGATGAGGTCAAAACAGGGCAGACTTTGCTGGTTTTAGAAGCAATGAAAATGGAAACAGAAATTCAAGCTCCCCATGATGGCAAGGTAATGGAAATATTTTGTCAAAAAGGCGACAAGGTAACTCCCGAGCAACGACTAATGTTCCTGGAATTAAAAAAATAAATGATGAAATTTCTAATTTCAAAAAATGCAAAATTGTGCTAGTTTGGAAAAGTTTTATTAATGGAACTCATGGACACTTCAGGAAGAGCCATGCGATTTAAAGTTTAAGGAGTTAGAATTTATGCATCCCAACTATTATCTGTCCCCTCTAGCTGTCGCCCTAGCTTTAGGATTAGCGTCGCCTGTTAAAGCTGCAGAACCTATGCCTTTATATAAAGCCTCTTTGGCCGATGTAAAACAAAAGTTCAGCCTCGATTTACCCGGAGCTGCTAAAGCTTCAGTTGTTTCTACGGATAGTTTACAATTTATTAGACAGCATACAGATGGAAATCGCGTAACCCATGTGCGTATGCAACAGTTATATTCTGGTTTTCCCGTATTTGGTGGTTATGCCATCATGCACAGTCAGCATAGCGCAAAGTTATTATCTAACGCGCAATCTGGTGTGAAAATGAACGGTACGGTTTATCAAGGTTTACATAATGAATTAGGTCAGCCTAAAGCCTCTTTTGTAAAAAATGCCGCTGTAGCTTTGACCCAATTTAAAAGCCAATATGCCAATAAGGACTTAAGCGAAGAGCAAGTCACTCCAATGGTCTATATCGATAGTAAGCATCAAGCACATTGGGCTTATAAAGTCAGCGTTTTTGTTCGCCATGATCATCAAATTCCTGAGCGTCCAACCGCGATTATCGATGCAGAAACTTACAAACCATTTGTACAATGGAATGATATTAAGACTGAATTAACTGCAGCCAAAGGGAAAGGATTTGGTGGTAATCATAAAATGGGTGAATACGAGTTTGGGAAAGATCTTCCTTTATTAGAACTAACTCGTGATGACAGCAATGAAATGTGTTTCATGGAAAATATCGATGTTAAAGTCATTGATATGGGACACAAATACAGTGCAAATAAAAACCCCATGCAATTCCTTTGCAAAAACCAATCTACTGAAGATCAAACTACTGTTTATTTCACTGGTTATGCTGGTGATGGTTACGATCGTGATAATGGTGCTGCATCACCTACTAATGATGCCTTGTATGCAGGATATGTTATCAAGCACATGTACCATGATTGGTATGGCATTGAAGCTTTAGTAAAATCTGATGGTACGCCCATGCAATTAGTAATGCGTGTACATTATGGTGAAGGCTACGAAAACGCATATTGGGATGGTCGTCAAATGACTTTCGGTGACGGTGAGAACATGATGTATCCTTTAGTTTCTTTAGGGGTAGGTGCTCATGAAATCAGTCATGGATTTACCGAACAACATTCTGGTTTAGAATATTTCGGTCAGTCTGGTGGTATGAACGAATCATTCTCTGATATGGCAGCTCAAGCCGCTGAATATTATTCAACTGGTAAAAGTAGCTGGCAAATTGGTCCAGAAATCATGAAAGAAGACAGTGGTTATGAAGCACTTCGTTACATGGACAAACCAAGTCGTGATGGTATGTCTATTGATAATGCAGATGATTATTATGGTGGCTTAGACGTTCATTATTCTAGCGGTGTTTACAATCATTTATTCTACATTTTGTCTAATCAACCTGAATGGAATATTCGTAAAGCCTTTGATTTAATGGTGAAAGCCAACATGGATTATTGGACTCCTTACGTCACTTTTGATGAAGGCGGTTGTGCTTTGCTAAATGCAGCTAAAGATCTAAACTTTTCTTTAGACGATGTTAAAAAATCTTTAAGTGAAGTGACTATTAATTATCAATCTTGCTTTACTGAATAATTAATTAGAGATTTTTATAAAATCAGCCAGAAGCGCCGCAAGGACTTCTGGCTTTTCCATATGGATATGATGCCCGCCCTCTAATTGCTTTAGTGTTAAATGAGGGACAGCAGCAATTCGTCTTTGCATTAATTGATCATCAAAAGAAAAACCTTGGCTAGCCCAGAACAGAATTGTTTTTGCTTGGATCTCTTGTAAGCAAGATAAAATTTGTTCCTCAGTCATACGTAACGGAGACGGGATTAATAAACGACGATCATGTCGCCAATAATAAATCTCATTTTCTTGTTTAACACCTCGTTCACAAAGCCTTTCTGCAATATGCTGTGAGACATATCCACTAGCAGCACGAGCTTCGACTGCTTTTACAAAATGTTGGAG
>SCSO01000230.1 GCA_004297865.1 Legionella sp. | reverse complement strand
AATCCTGCAAAATCCCAAAAATTTCATAACCATGCCGGAGATAAAAATCTTTGGCTTGAAAATCAAAGGTGTCCAAATGGCATAATCGCGCACCCATAGCTTTCGCATCGGCTTCAACGCGTGCTAATAACTGACTACCTAATTGCATGCCTCGATAGTCTTCATGAACAAACAAAACCCCGACATATAAAATCCCCCAGTTATAAATGCAAGAATTGATACCGGCAATAATTAAATCCTTTTCTTTAATTACAAAATTTTTTATAACAGGTTCTTGAGTAAAAGCGACTTGGCTATTGTTATATTCATCGATTTTATTATCAATAAATTCAGCTTCTTCTGGTGTAGC
The DNA here is from genome assembly GCA_004297865.1 of Legionella sp. Lineage (GTDB taxonomy): Bacteria > Pseudomonadota > Gammaproteobacteria > Legionellales > Legionellaceae > Legionella. The sequence continues at coordinate 8,204 of SCSO01000230.1, read as the reverse complement.
TAGTAATATTGGGTGATCCATTTAATGTATCTCTTATTGTTTAATTTAGAACAAAATTATTCTCTATATTCTAGTAATTCATTTTCAACTCTTAATAGCATGCATAATCTTATCTTATATCAAGGCGTTATGGATTTGGAAAAAATATGAGTGTACAAAATTATGAGAGGATCGTTAAGGGCCAGGTGTTTAAAAAGGACTTGATCATCAAATACGGAACTCTCGACCCTCGTATCTTCTTGATTTATCTTTGATTTGAGCGCTGAGTTGGCATTCTGATAAAGCAGTTTAATATTTTCTTAAGCTTTAAGGTTTATAATTTGACAGATTTTAACCATTGAACTTACATACAGAGCATCCGTCGAGTTAAATTATGTCCAAAGTAGTTATCATAGGTGCTGGCCCTATAGGTTTGTATACCGCATTAAAACTCCAGAAAGCAGGAGTTAAAAACATTGTGATTTGTGATCTGCGGGCTGGCGAGTATACCCGTCCAGGACACTTAAATGCGAAAGTTTTTACAGAAATTGGCCTAAAATTGAGAAGCGATTTGGGCATAAATCGCAATGGACACATCAAAGAAGCTGAGCGCAAATTATATGCTCTCGTAGAAAAGTTAAATATTTCAATAATTAAAAAGGAGTTCGTTGGTTTAAATAGTGAAAAAAACCAAAAGGGAGTGATTGTCGCTGACCAAATGGGTCAAGAGTTTATTCCCTGCTATCATGTTTTTGATTGCACTGGCTCTAAACGAGCGGTAATTAATAAGGTTAACGAGTTAATTCCAAGCAAGCCATTTCACATCAAACAAATTTCGATGAAGGTTAATTTTAAAAGGCATCTGATTGCCTATGTGAAGTTTCCCGAAGATATGCTATTAAAATTGAATGATCGATGCGAAAGAACCAATGCAACCACATTAAATTACAGTGCTTCTGATTACGTACCTGCTATGGAAAAACTCCAAGAGTTTAACTGGTTAGAATTCGGATTACCATTTTGCTATGGCCAATATTTTGGGAAAGGTAAAGCTTGTTTATATACCGAATGTCCTGATGACTTACCAGTTGAAAAATATGAAGCATGGCTGCAATCAGCAATAAAAGCATCCCTTAGTAGAGATTTATTCACAATTCAACAATTACCTTCCTCTAAAAAATATGCTCATAAATCAAGACAAGGATCTTTTGAGGTAAATCCTAAAGAACTTGAACCATTATCCTATGAAGGGAAAGACCTCCCTGTGGTGATCGCATTAGGGGATGCACAAATAGATGCGAATTACACTCTAGCCCATGGTATTTTAAATGGTATAGATCGAACAGATGCATTAATTCAGCATTTGACAGTAATCGAGGGTGAAATTGTTGATTTTGATGCGGAAGCTTATACCCTAAAAGTGAAAAGTTTATTAGATTATCATCGAAATCAAATAATTGAACATTACAATGACCGTAGTCAATATTTTATCAAATGGTTAAGCCATGCCGAAGCCCATTATACTAAAGTGATAGAAACAACAAATGATGAAATTAAAAAAAATCAATATGTAGCAAAATTAGAAATAATTAAAGCTCGCTTGCAATATCACGCAATTAAAAAAGAACTGGAAAAACCGGAAGCGCCAGCAATAAATTCTGAGTCGTTAGAAAAGCAATATCAGGAATTGTCGGCGCAGTTTACAAGGTTGAAAGACATACAAACCAAACTACCTCAAACACTACAACGTGAGCATGAAGACCTTGCCGCATTGTTGGAACACATAGCATTATCTTTAAAAGACCAAGTTGGTAATCAACAATTTAAACTTAAGCAATTCGAAGCGGCATTAATCACCTATAAGCATGCTTTGGTTCTTCTGAAGGATCCCGGGACTAAAAGCACAAACACTTTAAATGAATTAGCAGTTATTTCTAATACAGTGCAGTGCTTAATTGCACTAAAAAGGCATCAAGATGCAATAGATTTAGCCGAGAATACTCTAGAAAGCTACCCTGAAGATGGGGAGTATAAATCTTTACTCGTTAAAATAGTGTTTAATACAATCAAATCTTATGAGCAGTTATTAGAGAATGCGGTGGATACTGAGTCTGTATCTGTTGTTTTTGCCCTACGTCAAAAAGTGCTAGATTTTTGTGGAAAATATTGGTACCTCATGAATGACCAGTGCAAAGAACAATTGCTTGGTATTGCAACTCTTATAAAAACAGCTGGTAGCGAAAGATTTAAAACAGGACAAATGGATCAGGCATCACAATTTTACAAACAAGCTCTAGCAATTTATCAGCATCACCTCTTTGGTAGAGCCTTGCTCAGTGAGGAATTAGCAGTTATTTCAAATAACATCCATTGCGCTCGAAAGCTTAACTTAAATCAAGAGGTTCTTTCAGAAGCGCAACAAGCTTTAGTTCAATATCCTGATAAGCCTGAGTTAAGACCTCTAAAAAAGAAGATATTGTTTAATCTACTCTCTGCCTGTGAGAGTTTGGTAAAAGATGCGACTGAAGCAAAGCACGCAGATTTCAAACAAAAGATAGTAGCATTGGTAAAAAAATGTTGCGATCAAAATAGGGTGTTAATGGATGCCGAATTCAAAAAACAAGCGCATGCCCTCTTAGTTTACTTTGGCATGACAAACAGCATTAATACCGGTTTTTTTGCTCAATGGACTGAAAGTTCAAAGGGCTCAGATTCTAATGGCACTACGTTAAGCTATTTCTGAGGTCTTTCAACTCATAGATAGCCCTGTCATCTCCGCGTAGGCGGAGATCCACCTCTGTATTGGCACTGTTCCAAAGTGTGGATAGATTACCGCCTCCGCGGTAATGACAGGTAAATAATCCTTAACTTAGTGCCAATCCAGTCTGACCCCAAATATATCTCCGATGTTTTTACCAGATAAATTCACCTAGAACTTACCTTAAGTTCAACGTAAATTACTCGCAAATGAGCTTTTTATAGTTGAATGCTTAACACATTAGGAGTCTCGAACTGTTTTGAGCTTCAGATTGTTGATCTAGCTGTGCTTTTACCGCAATTTCCAGCTCTTTATTTTGACTCACTAAATCATTGAATAGGACGATTCCCGCTGTATTACGTGATATGCTTGTTTGAGTACTGATACTTCGCAGATTGTCTTCAATAATTAAACCATTTATTGTTTGTAATTTAGATAGCATGGCTTGAAACCGTTGATGTTCCATTGGAGTGAATGCAGTATAGAGATCACTTGCTTCATAAGGGCTTTCAAAGGACTGCTCGAACCTCGTTTGCAAGCTAGGACAAGTAACTTTGAGAAGTTCGAGACTATTTTGTAGAAGATTGATTTCGTAACTCAATAAATCGCATTGATGATTTGGATTTAATTCTATTTCTGAGACGACATTCGTAGTGCTGCACGTGTAAAATACTGGGCAATTTAAAGTGAGCGCCTTTGGATTAGCCAGCACCTTTTTTAATAGAATTAAAGAATGCGATTCTAAAAATCTAAATAATTCGTAGTGACTATTTTTACTAAACAATTTCTGCGTAATTGGTTTATTTTTCCGCGCTGCAATATCATAGGGGCAGTTGCCCTGCTTATCTTGAATATAGCAATTTGCGTGATGCTTTTTGATGAGTATCTGGGCTAATTCTTCCATCAACTCTGGTTCATCGTCATTTTGGGCGATGATATGTAATAGGCTACCTTGATCGATTAAAAAGTTTACAGCTAAATAATCATGTTTCTTTACCCAATCTAGGGCAGATTTAAATTGCTTGTTCTCTATCAAATCATATAAATGGAGTGAGTTTTCTAGTCCAGGGGGGAGGGTGAAAGTTTTCTTTTTTTCTTCAAGAAGATTTTCAACTTTGAACAACTGTTCGACCACCCAATCAACGGTGACTCCTGGATTGGGTAATTTGTGCAGGTGATTCAGCAAAATTATGACAATTTCTACATTTCCATCTCTAGCAGCTAAAGTAAACGTTGAATTTTTGTCTACCCATTGATGTTCTAATGTAAGATCCGCTCCATGATCAAGAGCAAATTTTACTACTTTTGTATGTCCGTACTTTGCAGCATAATGCAAAATGGTTCCATCATATAGAAATCTAGAGTTAATTTCGATTCCTAACTTCAAGAACATCTCTAAATATCTTAAATTTTCAAAAACTATCGCAGTGTGTAACGCATCAGAACTTAGTTCGGCATATTGAGATGGCTCGTAATGTGTTACTATCGCCTTTATTACGTCATCTTCCCTGCGAAATACAGCTTTGCCTAAGGCTTTTTGGGCATCTTCAAATCTTACCCCTTTACTAAGATATTCCTTCACTTTTGGGGTATTTCCTGCATCGGCAAATCCGATCAGTGCATCTCCTACGCTTCCGCCACAATTTATTAATTCTTCAATAGCAGAACTTAGCTTTTTTCGCTCCCTTTGTTCCGCCTCATTGGTTAAAAACCAAGAATTACTCAAATCACCTTGTATTTCCCAAGTGAGTCTGTGTATAGCATCCTTTACTGCTCCCTTAAATTCACCTTCCTGGGAACTGGATTTCAATTTTTTTAATTCTTCCTGGGGAGATTTGGATTTTGCAGCACGTAACACATTGTCTGAAAGAGACACAAATATTCCTAATAAACGTCATTAAATGGATTTGTATTATGCCAGTGGATCGTATTATGAGCAATCGTAACGCATGTCAGGCAAGGGGAATCTGCTTTTTATATCTAGCAGCCTTCAGTGTCACCCATTAGAAGGAGCTCTTGCTGCCTCATCTATTTGACGATTGCGCGCGCCAGTTGAAATGGCCCGATAGGCACCGTAGGGTAGACTGAAAAATAAAAAAGGTACCACTGTGGCAACTGCGACGGCATTTTTGAGCGGATTTAAGTTAAACCAATCGACAAAGCCTGGATGAAGATTGGTTTCAAATTTTGCCTCTTCATCGGTATATCCCAACTCCCGATAAGCAGCATACAGGTTAGCCATAGGATCGGTGAGCTTGTATTTTTCTTTTGCCAATTGTTGGATATGATTACCAAACACTAAATCAGATTTGATGTAAGCAGTGTAAATGCCTTGCGATTTGGCATAGTTCATCACGTTGGTATAGGAGGTCGAGGTTTTTACATGATTGCCTGTATTTCTTTTTAATATCGGAACTACCTTTTTTAGCAAGCAAATGGACTGAGTGAATATGTCATCTGGAACATCGGTGAAACCATCCAGATCGTCGACGTCTACCTCGTCATCAATCTTACTCATACTTTTTAATGCAATTTCTAAATCCAAACCTTTCTTAAATTTATCGGAATAAGTTGGATATTTTTTAAGTCGTTTTATTTCTACTTCAATAACTTCTACCAACCTTGGATACAACTTCTCTCTTTCGCTCGGCATCACCATATATTCAAAATTGCTGTTGCGATATAGATAGGCTTGTAATGTTTTCGGAGTGGTGAAACTCCCAATGTTCATTATTTCGCGACGGTAATCGATGTGGGAGGCGTTGTTCTTCGACAAGCGATAGCATGCCGTAATAAATGCTTGCGCCACAAATTTTGAGCAAATACTGTCCCACGAAATTTGCGAGTCAGGCAAGTTTTCTGGGTGCTCGACAGGTTTTGCAATAGGAACGGTGTTTTTTGTTCCTAGCGAATTGGCCAAACGACGTAAATAAGCTCGAATAGAGGCTATATAGCTCCAATGCAATTGTTCGCCATTTGCTTGATCCTTTTGCATTTTAGATACGATAGCGTTTAATTCGATACTGAGTTCATCTGCGTATTTGGTGGGCCTATAAACATGAGTTGTTGTTTTAATCGAATTAATATCATCCAGTGCAAATCCTTCAGCACGTAAATGAGCTATTTTTAGTTCACCATTAATTTCAACAACCATAGCCGCATGGACTGTATCTTTGTGACCGCCAGGCTCATTGAGTATTTTCTGAAAGCACATCGTACGCCATTGTCCTTTGCGAACAGAGCGATGATGGTTGTAGTTAAATATGAGAATGTCACCTGCTCTTAATGATGAATTATCGGAACAAAGAAATGGTGTTTTATCAATTCGAGTAGGTTTTGGCATCAGAATATCCTAGTTTGTCATTATTTTGATTCATGCACAGCCATTTACACTACAAATAGGACCCTAATTCTATTTTAGAGCCCTTTTATAAATTCGACACTTATCAAAATTTTTTCGCAAAATATATAATATTAGGACACTTCTGTAAATATGATCAGTTTAACCGCCCATTTTCATGTGAACTCAACAAAACCTTCATAAACATCTTGAGCAGTTGCTGTATCCTCAATTCGTGTGTGAGAGGGTCAAGCCTTGTTTTTTACTTAGGTTTATAGTGATAGCAAAAAGCAAGGCCTGCAGTATCAACCCACAAGATAATTAATGGATGGCATCATCAATAACCAAATACCTTCAAAGGAGCCGGTTCTTCCCTACGGCAACCATCTAATGTAAAAATACTTAAAACTACGGCTATAACGAAAATAATATTCTTTAGTTTAAAATGTCTCATTTGTTCTCCTTGACTTACACATTAACAAAAAAATAAAAAACCACCCTCTCAGTTAAAACTTCCAAAAGTTTTACAAAAAAACAATTTTATCAAACAAAATTAGAACGTTACCCAATGAATGAATTAATTGAAGGATCCGGTCATATTAACATTGGCCGTTGTAATTCCGCAATTATGGGCTCGAAAGTTTATTAGGGGCCGAGTTCCGTTAAACTCATCGGAAGCTAACAGTCTTTTATATGCTGCCCATTTATTGCACTCCACTATAAAAAACCATCCATTTTCTGACTGAAACAAAATGAACCATAGACCGTTTAATCGAGTGGCGGCGTAATTGGCTAAGTCAAGGTTATGATATTTTTTTTATTTATGTTAATTTTGATGTGAGCACCAATATCGCTTCATAGGGTATTAAATCTTATATAGGATAAGCATGACTTCGAATACTTCTTTTAAAAATGTGCCTGAGTTAGGGTGTAACAATTGCAATAACTCACCTACTATTGACTTCACTTTTGCATATCAACCCATAGTCAATCTCAAAGAAAGAACAATTTTTGCTTATGAAGCGCTTGTACGTGGATTAGACGGTGAGGGGGCTAATGAAATATTGAGTCAAGTTAACGATAATAATAGATATAGCTTTGATCAGGCATGCCGAACACGCAGTATAACCCTTGCTAAAAAATTAGGACTGAAGGAAAAATTGTCAATTAATTTTTTGCCCGATGCGATTTATAAACCTGAATTATGCATACGGTCTACAATTGCTGCTGCAGAGCAAGCCAATTTTCCATTAAACCAAATCATTTTTGAAGTCACTGAAGAGCAAAATGTATTAGAGCCAGAACGATTGATTGGTATTTTTAAATATTATCGAGAAAAAGGTTTTGCGACAGCTATTGATGACTTTGGTGCAGGTTACGCGGGTTTAGCGTTACTTGCTGATTACCAACCCGATATCATTAAAATTGATATAAAACTCATACGTAATATACATGTAGATAAAATCAAACAAGCGATTGTTGAAGGAGTAATCCTAACATGTAAAACATTACAAATAGAAGTATTAGCTGAGGGAGTTGAATTATTTGAGGAAGCTCAGTGGTTTTATCAACATGGTATTTATTTGATGCAAGGGTTTTACTTTGCCAAACCCGGTTTTGAGTCTCTGCCACCCGTTATGAATTTGATGAGGGATTATAATTAATCAAGGATACCATCCAAGGAACATAGCTTGATAAATTATTTATTGCAATTAACTACCGATTGTCATAAATAGTGTAAAGCCCATACTTGTAGGGGTTTGAGCGACCACGGAATACATCTCCTATATTTGTTCTTTTAGTTACAATTTCTTTGAATTTGTTTTCAATTGTTGACTTTAATTTTTAAACCACGTAATTCAAGGTTATAAGAAAAAAAATTATAAGGGCTTATTAAAAGACTATGATTAAGCATTAAACCTTGCATATCTCATTATTACACCTCTATCACTTTTTAAGTGTTGTGTAGGAACAGTATTTGCACACTCGTTTTATATAATTATTTACATAATTTGTCAGTTTCCCATGTAGCAGAGAAAAGCCCTACAGAAACAGTTATAGATTGTGGTTTTATTTTATAATTACAGGCCATTTTTGCTATATCTTCCACGCACTCAGGAGATCGGA
>SCSO01000229.1 GCA_004297865.1 Legionella sp. | reverse complement strand
AAGAAAATCGCCGTAATTATCGCCTACTCTTAGCTACTACCCCAGATTTAGAGCAATACGTAAATGGGGTTATTTTATTCGAAGAGACTTTTACTCAAAAAGATGCTTCAGGCACTCCTATTGTTGAACTTTTTGCAAAAAAAGGGATTCTTCCTGGAATTAAAGTCGATAAAGGTTTGGTCGCTTTAGCCAATACTGAAAACGAACAAGTTACCCAAGGTTTAGATGGTTTAGCTGAAAGACTACAACATTTTAAACAATTAGGAGCTAAATTCGCTAAATGGCGTAACGTCTACTCTATTAGTGACACTTCTCCTAGTCTAGCCGCAATTAAAACCGGTGCAGAAAACTTAGCTCGCTACGCAGCAGCTTGCCAAGAAGTGGGTATCGTTCCCATTGTTGAACCTGAAGTCTTAATGGATGGTGAACATTCAATTGAACACTGCGCAGAAGTTTGTGAAATGGTTTTACATGAAGTGTTTCATGCCTTGTTCATTCATCATGTCGCATTAGAATACATGATTTTAAAACCCAGTATGGTAACTTCTGGTAAAGCCCATAAGCCTTTTAGTGAGCCGGAGGAAGTAGCTGACTATACCGTCAGTGTTTTCCGTAATAATGTACCTGCTGCGGTACCTACTATTAATTTCCTATCCGGTGGCCAAAGCCCTCAACAAGCCACAGATAATTTGAATGCAATAAATTGTATAGGTGATCAACCTTGGTTATTGAGTTTTTCTTATGGAAGAGCCTTACAGGAAGATTGCTTGAATGCATGGAGTGGTAAGGAAGAGAATATTGCTCAAGCACAAGCGGCTTTATTAAAACGTGCGCGTTTAAATAGTATGGCTTGTTTGGGTGAGTACGAAGGAAGTATGGAGTAAAGCCAATTAAAGTAGGTTGGGTCATGACCCAACAAAAAATCTTGAGCGAGGATGAAATAGTTATGTTGGGTCTCGACCCAACCTACGGCCTCGCTCGAACAAGTTTTCTCACACCCCAAAAATCAAGACAACTCAAAACAAGCATACAAAGGCAAGTGATCCGATAACATTCGCCAAGGCTTCCCTTGCAAACAAGCCACATCTTGCACCTTCATCCCACGAAAATACACTCTGTCCACGCATAATGCGGGCCTAATGGCTGGAAAAGAACGTGCATGTTGGCCTTCCAAAGCCACAAAAGCTTCTTCGATATTCAAGTCTTCAAATAAAGGTTTTGAAATAATTGTACGCCAATCATTAAAATCACCAGCCATTATCAAAGGCTCATCTTGTGGCACCATATCTTGTATGCGTTGCATTAAGGCCTTACATTGTTCTGCTCGCTCTGCTTTAAATAGACCTAAGTGAACACAAAGCAAATGCAAGGTGGTGTCTCCGAATTTTAATTGCGTATGTAGGATACCGCGGGAAGCACGATTTATGGTCGATAATTTAATATTTTCAAAACACTCAAAGGGGTATTTACTTAAAATGGCATTTCCATGATCACCGGATTGATAAATAGCATTTTTAGCATAAATAAAATGCGGCCAACTGTCTTCCGCCAAGTACTCTGACTGGGAAGCATCTGGCCAAGATTCAATGCGTTTTTCGCGTTTTTTATGACGCCCCTGAACTTCTTGTAAAAAAACAAAGTCAGGATTTAAACCGGTGATCGCTTCGCGCATTTCTGGGAGTAAAAATCGCAATGCGCCTACCCCGAAACCTTTATGTATATTATAAGTTAACAGTGATATAGTTTGCTTACTATGCTGCATATGGATATACCCTGACCAGGCTTATTTTATGGATTACAAAACCCGATTATTCACTAACCTGTCCCCTTAGTATAGTAAATTCCTAGAGAATAGTGGAATCTGGTATATAATTTATCAAAGAACGCTTAAATTCTAAATGACGTGACTATGACTCCTTTAAACATCACTATTCCTGGCTTCAATATTGCCGGCAAAAGCTGGGGGGATTCTAATAATCCTCCCATTTTGGCACTTCATGGCTGGTTAGATAATGCGAATAGTTTTGAACAACTCGCAGAAATTCTGCAAACTCAATACTATTTTATTGCTATTGATTTGCCAGGGCATGGCCACTCTTCGCATCTTCCCTTGGGTTGTAATTATCATTTTACCGATGGCATTTTTAATGTCATCGAAATCATGAATGCATTGGAACTTGAACAAGTGCATTTATTAGGTCACTCCATGGGGGCTTGTTTAGGATCTTTAGTTGCTGGAGTTAGTCCTGAACGTTTTCTTTCCTTGAGTTTGATAGAAGGTCTAGGACCTTTTTCGCATCCTGCAGATACAGCCTGTAAACAATTATCTGAATATTTACATAATATGACACGTAAAGGCACAAAAAAATCTAAGGGCTACCAACATTTTGTAAAAGCAGTCGAAGCTCGTGCTGCTAGTGGATATGTCTCACAGC
>SCSO01000021.1 GCA_004297865.1 Legionella sp. | reverse complement strand
TGCCAAAACCAGATAATGCTAATGCAAGCGGGCACGATAAAAAAGCGCGTATGGGATACTTTGAAACAAAGGGCGCCAGGCCTACGCAAGAAGATGCGCTAACCTACGAACAATTTGATCAAAAGCAATTTACTCCTAAAGACTCTAATCAACCCTTAAGCCCGGTAGAAATTGGGCATCGTTTATGGACTAGCTTTAAAATACTCAATAGAAATATTCCCAAGGCAGGTACGACTGCGGCCACCACGGTATATGATGGTAAGGGCAATTTGGTCACTGCAACTCTAGCCGATTCAGTAACCTTTGCTGCGGTCTATGATAAAAAGGGCCATTGTATAGGTGTATCACGGTTAAATAGTGTAACGCATAAACCCACTGATCCTAATGAATTAGCCCGTATACAGGCTGCTGGAGGCTTTGTTGCTGGTGGTCGAGTGCAGGGACAGCTTGCTGTATCAAGAGCTATGGGGGATCACAGTGTTAGAGGCGTTTGTGCGGAAGCAACCATAGACATTACTAGTACTTCACAGATAGTACAAAATCTTGGGATTGATCCTAAGCGGGTTGGATCTATTCAGATCATTACTACCTGTGATGGATTTACTGATGGGGCAGGGAATGATCAAAGCAAAAAGGGCCATGAACAGTACCTATTTAATAAATTAAGAACTATTCCGGGCGCTGGAACTAAATCTGAACAACAATTGGCAAACTATCTTGCTAAACAGGCAATTAAAGATGGTTCTCAGGATAATGTGTCCATTGCAGTGCAAACCATCAATGCTAAAACACCGCGATTCTTGCTTGGACTATACGATGGGCACGGTGGAAAAGAAGCCTCTACTTTTGTCGCGCGACATATAGCGCCCATGTTTGAAGCCCAATGCGCTATGAGTCGGCAAGTCTATGCACAGCAGGAACTGGCTGTAAATAACCGACAGGAGCAATTTTATAGAGATAATCCGAAAAATGGTCTAACTAGTCCTTTAACTACATCCACGACACCAGTTATACCCAAAGAGGAAAAAGTAAGTTTCTTAGGTCGTATGGTACAGTCTGTAAGACAAATACTCTCACCCAAGTCAGAAGTTACAGAGCCTAAACCACAAGTAGCGGAGGCGGAGGCTCGAGCTAAATTGTCTGAATCAGCTAGAAATAAACCTGCGGCCCCTTTACCACCAGGCGTTAGACCTGCTAGTCCTTTGCCTCCAAGCGTAAGTTCTCCGCAACAGCAGACAGCCAGTAACTGGGTTGCCGATCGCGGAAAAGCGGCACAACAAACATCTGGTTTTAATCAATTTAAAGTAGATCAACAAACTACAAACCCTTTAACAAGACTTTTACCCAATCCAGCTAGTGTAACAACTGATTTTAGACAACAAGTGACGGGTCAAAGACAGGAGCAGCAAGCTGCGAAAGAAAAGGGCGCAGAGAAAGATCATTATACTAGTCTACCGATGAAGCCAAATTAAGTGATTAGGAATGCCACTAAGAAGGTGTGTAGTCTGAGTTATCGCTATCATCGAGGTCACTTGGGTTTTCTTCTAATGCGTAGGAGGCTACTCCATTGATACCAATTTGAACAATAAGTGATTGATCTCCGGATGTTAGATAATTATCCCAGGATTGAGTGGCATTTTTAGTCAATGTACACTGATTGTTTATTTCTGGTATAAGATTGGCTTTAAGCCAGTTTAATGAAGCTTCAGTGCCGTCCACCAGTAGATCACCGTGTTCATCAAATTGTTCTTTTTCACCGCCAATGATTACAACTTTTTCTATATAGATCGGTATATCATCGTGAATATCTGGGTCAAAGTCATCAATTACTGAGTTTTGAATTTGGCAAATATAATGAACAAGTTTAAACCGCATAAACAAGTCTTTATCCCCATTAATCTCACCATTCCAATGGTCCATTAATATAAAGGGAGTATTATCATAAGTGCCGTATAGCATGATAACAATGCAGGTGGTTACTCCATATGTTTCTAATAGTGCATCACCTTTTCCTTCAGCACAAACTTTTACTTCACCCATTTCTACTTTCATAGTGAATAGCTATCCAAAGAGCGTATTTAAATTATAGTCGTTAATATTATACCTATATGGGCCTGTTGGGTTAGTGGTAATTAAACCCATTAAGTCTGGTTATTTTGATAATCAGACTTAATATATGAGTGAGCTTGAAGAAATGGTTTAACAGCTCCGGTATTACGGCTACGCCTAATACGGGCTACCATAGAATAACCATTCTTCTAAGTAGGTGCCATTCTGGTCAGGTTCCTTTAGGCGGGGTAAGTATTATAATGAATTGGGGCTGGTAAATTAGCTGGCGCTTGATTCATTGGTTGATTGATTCCTGCAGGAAAGGTGCGCTCTACGGGCAGCGTATCAATAATTATTCTCATTGATATAATGGCCGCAAGTTCTGGACGCTTTACATAACAGGCTGCAGTAAATAAACAAAGAAACATACCGGCTATTAATTTATCTTCTGTTGTCCTATTATTATTATTAAAATTATTATAAGCATTCGAGAAGAAGTTATATGCATTATTTAATCCGGTTTTGATATTCATGCTAAATCTCATCATTTGAACTGTAGGTTATTGTATCATTATTTTAAATAATGGTCAATTATTAAGCATATTGCTGTTTACTCTATGCACTGTCAAGTCTTAAGCACAACAAGTGTTATTAGTCGACATTGGAGTATTAACTGTTGGTGTAACTAAATCATGAGGTATGAAATAGCTTTCCATAATAATTACTAGGGAAGCAAGACTTACCCCTAAGTATATTTCGTTTTCAATAGTATAAATAAGAATACCCATACAACATATACACCCTATCAAGGCGAACTTTTCTTTCATTGATCTATTGTTAAAATTAGCATAGGTGTCATTAGCAAGTTTTCTAAAAGAAAGTGGTTCTTCGCGTATCTCATTGTTAAATATACCTAATCGCAGTAAATTCATAATTATTCCCACTGATAAATTGTAGATCATATTACCATTAGCACAATAAATGGTCAATTATTAATCAAATGAAGTGATTACTGAATGTAAAGCCAGTTCACCTAAGCGTGTTAATTGATTATGGGTTACCCGCGGTGTTGATAAGTCGGGTAATTGCGTCATTGAAAAGAAATTAATTTCAGAAATCTCAATGTTTTCTTTCATCTGTCCGGAAACAATTTCACATTGAAAAAAGACTTTATAAATATGCGGCCATTGTGGCGGATGATCATGTTTTTGCTTATCCCATAGCGCTAAAAACTTAATGACTTTGACATGAAAGCCTGTTTCTTCAAGAACTTCTCTAATTACTGCTTCAGAGGGTGATTCATTAACATCTACCCAACCTCCTGGTAAAGTCCATAAATTGTCTGAACGCTCTTTTACCAGTAATAATTGATTATCTTTTAATATAAAGGCTCTGACATCTAATTTGGGCATGGCATAGCCTTTTTCTATTGAAAAGTACTCTTTAACATCATCAATGCTTTTATCAGAAAAATGCGCAGACATTTCTTGAGCTATATGTTCAAGTTGATGGTAACGTTCTATATCAAATTCATTTTTTGAATAAGTTAGCCCATTCTGAGCAATGGCTTGAATTGCAGAAATCCACTTCAATAGCTGATTATCCATAGTGCTCCTAATTCATATACGATAAGTGAACGGTTTTTCCCAGTTGCATTTGAACTGGAACGCCTAACGGCAAAGGGTAATTAGTATGACCATGGCCTATACCTTGAATTTGAAATACAGGAATTAAACATTCTTGAGCGAAACGCTCTAAAACGGGTTGAATTAAGGACGTTCCATTCGGTTCTTCACCTTCAATAAAATCGCCAAAACAAATGGCTTTGGCATTTTGG
>SCSO01000228.1 GCA_004297865.1 Legionella sp. | reverse complement strand
GCTTGTTTCAAGTGCTCTAACATTCTATCTATTCTATACCCTCTCTCCCCTACTTCCTCTAAGAAAACGACTTTATTCTGGCCGTTTATTTGCCATTTTGTACCGAGGCTGCTTTGCACTAAAGTGAGGTTGCCGCCAGTTATAGTACTTTCAACCTTATATTCTTTTTCGGCAAATTGGTTAAGCGGCTTACCCATTAATGCCCTGCTTGGTTTACCAAAAAGTAAGCTTTGAGTGGCTAAGATGGACTCTTCTGAAAATTTATCTCGAGCTAAGGCGCCATGTACGCTGGGCCAATTCCAGTGATTTTCTAGAAACAAATGTAAAGCGGTAATATCACTCATTCCGAGAAATATCTTAGGTTCTTTAGGAGGTTTTAAATCATACAATCCAGGGATGAGACGCATACTGCCATAGCCGCCGCGAACACAAATGATGGCTTTAGATTCGGGATGAGTCAAAGCATTCTTCAAAGATGCTAAACGCTTCGCATCGGAGTTGGCACAGAGTATATCATCGCCAAAAAGTGCTTCACTGATAAGGCAGTTTAGACTCCAAGACTCTAATAAGTTCTTAAGATCTTGAAGCACTTTTTCGGAGCACCGTGAAGCGGGTGCGATAATTTCCACGAGATCATGAGGTTTTAAAATGGGTAACATTGCTGTTCTCTAGTGTTTGCGTTATATTTTGCAATTTTAAGTGATAAATTGGAGTGGTTAGTGCCAAATATCTTTGAATTGTTGGAAATTGATCCTACTGATAATTTTGAAATAGTGAAAGAGAAATTTCGCCTAAAAAATGATGAATTCCAAAAACAACGTCCTATTCATCAAAGCTGTGATCTTTTAGACCGACATAGCGAGTTATGTCAGACCTACGATCAATATATTCATAGCCGAAATGTGTCAATTTTTATACATGTTCCCTACGATGAAAATCCCACTAAAAAAATACGTAATAGGCAGACAGGATTATTTGAAAAGCGCTATCTTAGCTCTTCTGATCCTTTAATATATGGCTTAAACAAATTACCTAAAGATAAAACTCTTCCCGAAGTTCAAAAAGAGTTTATAGAAACTTTTGATTATATTGCTTTGGCAAAATATTTAAATCGACGTTCCAGTCAGGGCGATTTTCAGGTGGGGCTTACTCAACAAGAGGCTGTGGATATTGTTAATCAACATAGCCATTATTATTACGAATTAATTGTCCAAGTCACGGTCCCTTTAAAGTGTTTGAGTGAACATAGGCAGTTAGACCAATGGACATGTAAGCCAACTTTTTTTTGCTTAAATCAGCGAACTTTAATTAATCCATCAGATATAAAAATGATTCGACCTATGTTTGGTCAGGAATATCAAAACTCCTCGAGAATGCACGAAATAGGTCGGCTGTTACCCTTTTATTTATGGCCACAAAATTTAGCAGCCGTGCATAATCCTAATTATGTTGTGAAGCCGAATCCTGAGGTTGATCATACGCATGCTACTATTTTGAGGTGGTCGATTTGATCATGCAGTATTGTGCATAGGTTAGCTCTTAAAGGGTGAAGGGAAATTTACGATTCCACTAAAATAATATCTCTTCTTAAAAAAATAAATTATACTGCGCCAACTGAAAATTTAGCTTAATTTTCGGTACCATTTCCTCACTTTGATAGTAAGGACAAGGAAGGAAGAATAGATTTAATTTCTATTTTGATTTTTATAGGAATGTATTCCAAATCAGTTATGAGGTTCTTCATATGTCAAAAATTCATAATCCCGTCAGTGGTGCTTGCGCAGTTTCTTTATCAACAGCCATTATAGTTTCAATAGGTGCAGCTATTTTACAGGATAATGTTCATGATAATACTGTTACTGTTCTAGCTGGGGGAGCGATCACCGGAGCTATTGCCGGAGTATTTGCAATGTGTATTCCCGAGGCTGGTAAAGATGCCTCATCATGCTTAAAAGTTGGAACCGCTGGATTACATTCAGCCTTAGTGCTCGCAGCAAAATTAACGTCTCCGTTAATGGGTGAACAATTATTACATTATGGAACAAGCTGGGGTGAGGTCGCTCTTGATGGCTTAGTAGGAACTGGAGTACTTTTAGGAGTAGGTGTTGGTTGTGCTGCTCTTACTGGTACTGCACTCTGTATTACCGGTTGCTCCTTTTTCGGTAGAGATCTACGTGCTATGGGACGTGCGCTTTTTTCTTCCTCCTCTGAAGCTAGTAGTCCTAGTCCGGCAGTATAAAAATATCGTAGCCTGTATTAGCGTAGCGTAATACAGGAAAGCGGTGGCAATACGCCTGTATTACGAGTTCGTCTAATACAGGCTACGTAATTAAGAAAATCGATAACTCATACTCAATTTAAATAAATTCGCATGAAAATCTACCGAAGCTTTTAACATGCTAAAACAAGATAAATTAGCGCAGTTGACTATGCCGTATGTTTCTCTGGGTTTAAAGGCCACATACAAATATTCTGCATTCACCAATAGATAAGGGTTAATCGGCATTTGGAAGCCACCACCAACAGTCCACCCTGCTTTATTTTCCCCATTTTTGGCTTCATAAAACATCCCAACATTAGTGCTATCCCTATAGCGATAATGGGCCTCAAGATCAGTGACGGCTAGCCCACCAGTAATATAGGGTTGAATCCAGTTATGAATAATCACCCCTGCATTACCACGAGCAGTTAATAACCATTTGGTTTCTACAGAGTTATGCAAATGATAATTGATTGCTGGATTTGCAGGTAAGGGTACGTTTTCTGCATCCAAAGCATCTTGCATATGGAATGAACCCAAATCAACAATCAAACCGAAAATATAATTTTTTACTAAAATATTTGATCCGGCTTGAATGCCGCCAATAAAAGCATGCTGATTTAAATTACCAGAGCCACTTTGATTCACCGAATTGATATCCGCTTGCGAGGTAAAATAACTCGCTGGGCTAACACTTAGACTGCCTGCATTCATCCCCATATTGGTTTTGCCCCAACCACCACCGAGATAGCCACCTAAATAAAATCCTTCCCAAAGATTAAGCATGCTATTGTCCATCATAGTACCGCAATGCCCTAGAGAAGAGGCGGCAATTAAACCGCTAAGAAGTAAGGTTTTAATTTTCATTTCCTTATGTCCGATAAAAAAGAAGTGAATTACTTTAACATATCAAAATGTTGGTATCGAGTGTTATCCGTTTTGCAAGCTTGCTTGGCTAGAAAACCCTGACTATCGCATAATCAGGGTTAAAGACTATTAATTCACGTCGTAATCGAATAGACTGACACCATTCTGATCATTTCCATTACTTAACTTACACGCGTATTCACTCCATCCCAATATTTTCCCTGTTTGAGTGTCGGACATAATCGCACGTTGAATTACGGTATTATCTTCAAAAACACGAATTAATTTGTATCGATTCACTGCACCTTCGGTTAATCGAGGGATTGTATTGGTTGCAATAGCACCCACTGCAAATTGTGATTCGCCTTTAAGTTTATTAATTAGAAAAAAACCTTGATTAAAACTCATTCCCATGGCATCAAATTCAACGTCAGTATTATTATCACCACCAGCGAGTTCGCATTTTTTAAAATCCATGATGCTATTCACCCGATGTCCGTTTTTCAGCGCTTGAACTAATTCAGTATAAGAGTTTAAACGCACAGGCGTGGCAGTTAATGAGGAAGAAATGAGACAGGTACTGAGTGCAGCTAGGGTTAATAATGAGTTTTTGAACATTGGTTACTCCTTGTAAAATGGTTCATAAAAAACGCGAGAACTTTAACATGATGTCAATTCATTTGGTAGTTTAGATTAAATTAAGGATTGATGAACCTGGTCTTTTTCATCTATATTGTTAGCTAAGTATTAAAAAGTATAAGGATATCTTTGTATGGAAAACAGCGAAATAAATACCCACTTCAATATAATGCGTTGGATCATTATTACGATTTTTCTTATCATCACGCTAATCTCTGCATTATGCCAAACGCCGTTTATCACGGAAATTTCTCCAGCAATTACCGTCATAGGACTTTTTGCTGCTGTTTGGTTGCATGGTCTTGCCCGTTATGGGTGGAAAAATATGGTTGTCCTTTTTTTGATTACCTGGGTCATTAGCAATTTGTTTGAGGCTTTAAGTATTCAAACCGGTTTCCCTTTTGGTTTTTATTATTATGATAAATTGCTCGGTCCACGTTTGTTTAACGTGCCTATAATTATTATTCTAGCTTATTTTGCAACGGGCTATGCGTCTTGGATTTTATCGACCATTTTGTTGGGGCAATATCAAAAACCTTTACAAGGTAAACATATTTTTCTCATTCCTTTCATTACGACATTTATCATGGTGATGTGGGATTTATGTATGGACCCTTTATGTTCAACGGTGGCCTCATTATGGGTTTGGTCTAATGGTGGACCTTATTTTGGAGTGCCCTTACAAAATTACTTTGGTTGGTTTTTAGTGGTCTTTCTTATTTACCAAACCTTCGCTTTGTTTATAGCAAGAAAGGAAAGTCATACTCCCGCTCGTAATGCCTTGTTTACGTCGCGTTGGTTTTGGATGGAAATTGTAGTCTTATATGCTATTCAGGGATTAACTCAAGTCGTACAATTTATTGGCGCACAATCCCACTATGATATCTATGCCAATATGGCCTTGGTGTCTATTTTTACGATGATCTTTGTCGCTATTTTAGCTTGTATTCGTATTGAGGATGAAAAAGAGTTGGTTTAACTGGTTGGGCTTTACAGCCCAACCTACTATAGTCTATTCTTTCGCACTTTATCAATGGACTATAGGCAGTGCATGAAAATTATCAGTGAAAAAGATATTAAAAGTGGTCAAGCCATTTATACTCCTTCGGTCTTATCAGTATACGATCTTTGGGTTGTTCACTTTTCAAACTATTGGGTTTGGCGATGTCCTTGGCAAACACAACTTCAACAATTTCAAGATAATATTACTGCTAATCATTTAGATATTGGTGTAGGTACAGGGTATTATTTAAAACGTTGCCAATGGCCCAAACCCACTCGTTTAGCTTTAATGGATCTTAATCCTAATTGCCTTAATAAAGCTAAAACCTTAGTTGCAGAACTCAATCCAGAAACTTATGTTGCTGATATTTTCAAACCTCAACCACAATTAGCGCAACAATTCGATTCCATTTCGATGAATTTTCTTTTGCATTGTTTACCCGGTGATATGGATAACAAACAAGTCGTGATTGAAAATGCCGCGCAGATGTTAAAGCCGAATGGCATATTGTTTGGTGCAACCATTTTGGCCGATCCGCAATTGCATAATGTCATGGGTAAAACTTTAGCTGCGTTTTATAATAAAAAAGGCATTTTTTCTAATCAAAATGATAAACTAACTGCTTTACAAGTCGCCTTAGAGCGTTATTTAACTGAGGTGGATATTAAAGTGGTTGGTGGCGTGGCTCTATTTAAAGGCAAAGCTCGGGTTAACACGCAATTTTGATATTTTTTGGTGAGTTTTACAGCTCAACCTACATTTATCATTTAGCTATTTTATAGTATAAAGACAATTTTTAATGCTAGGGAGTAAGGAATATGGCATATCTCAATGCGGAAAGCATGGATCTTTTAAAAAAAGAGAATATCAAACGTCAGCAAGATCTTAAGTCATTAATTTCAGAACCATTTGATTTAAAAAATGATAGGCACATGGATGAGCTAAGAAGGCGGATGAATTATTTTGAATTAAGTACTTATAAAATGGCTATGTACCAAGGGATGAGTGAAACTTTCAAATATGCAACTGGCGGATGGTTGCTTGGGTATTTTCCTCTCGTCCCTCAGTTTTTTAATTCGATATTTACTTTTCTCATTTACGTTGGCATGGTGGGTCAGGTTTTAGAAAAATTTAGCTTATCTGATTTTCAAAGGGAATTAGTTGAAATGCAAGCCTTATATAACTGGTGTTTCAAAGGCGGCAAAGATCAATATGATCCGCAAATTAAAAATGATGATAAATTGTTGCACTCTGATATGCAGCGTTTTATACAATTGCTTGCGCCTCTAACTAGTAGAGATTTCATGATTGCTTGGGATAAAGTGACAAATTCTTCTAATGAAGAAGCAAGTAATTGGGGCACTTTTTTTAAAACAGCCGCTTCAATAGCTAAAGGCGCTGCCTCGTTGATAGAACCTTCTAAACCCAAACCGGATCTAACTAAGGTTACAGCTTTGAAAACAGCAGTAGAAACCGGTGAGTTGAATAAAACACCTTATAATTGGACTGAAGCTGCGTTTCGCTATTTTGCAACGAATCAATCGCTTAGGGATATGATTAGTATGAAAGTTATGGATTTTTCTTTGATGGCTCAGAATATGATATCGCCTTCGACTGCTGTGATTCAGCAACGGATGAAGTCGGCTTGAAGTTTGATGGGTCCCCACCCAACCTACAGATTTTGAGCGAAGATGTAAATGGTTATGTTGGGTCGTGACCCAACCTACAAAAGCTTGCAAAATTGTGTGCATACTTGCGGGAGATGGGAGAAACTCGTAGGTTGGGTCGCGACCCACAACCGTCAGGTTAAGGAGTTTCGAAGTCCAATTTTAAACACTTGATTAAGATGGTGTCATCTCCGCGAAGGCGGAGATCCATTCCTACATTGGTATTGAACTAAATTAGGGATGGATTCCCGCCTTCGCGGGAAAGACTCGATTGAAATATCGCTTAGCCTGACGGCTATGGTTCGTGACCCAACATACAATTAATTATTTGTGCAGTAAATTGACTACGTAAATAAAATCCACGCGGAAGCGTTTTAACTTTATTGCCCTCGGCATCAAAACCAAAACATAAAGACTTCCCATTAGCGGCTTTAGGTCTTACTTGTAAATACTCCCCAACACGAGCATCCAAAGTTTCTAATTGCCCTGTACTAATTTGTGAACTTAAATAATGCCAATCGGCTGCGAGTACAGCTTCTTGTGTAGTAGAAGGAGACCAAAGAAATCCCTGCCCTATTCTTCTTTGAGCGTAAGGAATTAGCGTATCCCCTTCTATGGTTAACCATAGGACTCTTTTTAATTTGGCATAACATTGCGAATTTAACCATTGCTGTTCATGGATGGTTAATAGGGGAATGGTAGTAATAAAGGTTGATTCAGTAGGCTTACCCGAAGCGGCAAGTGGTAATGTTTTAAGCTCGATGCCTAAATGCTTAAAATCAGGTTCAGAGTTATTTCCCGCATCAGCACCCAAAGCTAATTCTATTGCTTGTCCCACCCAGCCCTTTCTTTGATTAGGGTTAGTAGGAATAGCAAAACCCAAACCTAAACTTAATTGCGCAAAACTCAAACCTTCAATTTGTTGACAGCGATGAAGTAATTCCGCTTCAGTTTGTGGTGCTTTCTTTTTTATTAAGGAACTCAATCGACCCATCCTTAAGCTCTACTGTAATAGGTTCCACCGGTGGTAATACCCCTGCTGCTTTGAATTGTGCAGTAATTGCAAATAAAACCTTGGAGCGAATTTCCACGCGATTATGAATTTGCACATTAATAAAATAACGCGCTTCAAATTCAATTAAAGCGGTGTCTATCTTCTTTAAAAAGACTTGTGCAGGAGGTTCGGCCACAATTTCCGGCATAATAGCTAACACATCCAATATGAGCTGCTGAATCATGACAGGATCATCCGAGCGGCTTACTTTAATCGGAATTTGAGTACGTACAATACCATCTTGATGAGTCCAATTGGTGAAGGGTTTATTGAAAGTTTCCGCATTCGGGATTAAGACTTCCGTATTATCCCAAGAAGAAACCCGCATAGAACGAATACCAATATGGGAAACCTGCCCTTCGTATTCACCAATAGAAATTAAATCGCCTTCACGCACAGGTCGTTCAATCAGCAGCATAAGGCCACCAACAATATTGCTCGCGAAATCTCGTAAACCAAAACCCATACCTACAGCTAAACCACCGAGAATCATGGACATGCCACTAAAATCAAGACCTAGTACTCTTAGAGCAATAAAACCGCCAAGCAGTATTACTGAATATTGAGTAAACACAGATAAACTATTCCGTATGCCTGGATCTTTGGCTTTAACATATAACCAACGATAACAAAACTCTCTAGTCCATTTAGATGCCCATACAAAAATAGGTACTAATATAAGGAACTCGAGCATGCTCGCAACAGTGATATGAATTCCGGTGATATTGATAATAGTGTGTTGCGCAAGATTTTCTAAACCGACCATCACTAAAGAATCAGAATGCCAACCAAAGAGTTGGAAAAGAATCAAAATACTAAATAAGAACAAACCTACACGTAAGATTTTATCCAATGGTTTTAAAAAGACTTCAATCCATAACCAACCATTGTCTAAGGATGAAATCATCCACTCAGAAAACACATCTAAGAGATCAAAGATTAAGCCACGAGCTAAAATGAAGCCTGCTAAAACGACAACAAGGTAGGCCTGATAGGTACTCATTGTCCAAGCGAGATTAATGAATCCTAATAAACCTATCGCGGCTGTAGTAAATAAAGTGATAGGAATTAGCACCACGACAGAAAGGATGGCGTTTTTCAGATAACGTTTTTTACCTTTGAGCATAGGGCGTAATAAGAGCCTTATGACATCTTTACTTCTCCAAGCCACTAAAGAAATGGTTAGGATGAAGAGCATGAATAAACGATTGAATATATCCTGCAATATTAATGATAGCGGTAACATATGACTAAAGGTCATCATGGCTGTAGTCCAACCACCAAAAAGCAATAACCATTTTAAACGATAATATAATTTGACATCGGACCCGGAAGAATCTGAAATTCGCTCTAATAAAGAAAGTCTTGCAATTAAAATAAATACCCTGAATGCAAGCCATACACCCAACAAGTTCATCAAGAGCTGATAATTGACGAAGGCAATATTCATCATATAAAAGGTAGTGAAGAGTATTGCAAAAAGGAATAGATAAGGAACGTTACGCTCGACTACGGTTAAGAATCCATCATATAAAAAGCCACTGAGACTGGTACGTTCTTTGTCCCTATTAATAGATTTTAAAAGCCGTTGAGTCACTAAGGATAGTACTAAAAGTCCTGAAAGTAAGAATGCAAAAATAGTACGATGTAAAGTATCCAACCACAGGAAGCTATCGTAGACCTTTAAACTCAAGGTTTTGCTGTATTTGTAAAATAAGGCAGGAATATTTGTAATTTTCTTAAAAATAATAGGCCAACTATTTAGATTGTATTCGGCCATGCTTTGGCGCGAAGAAATCAATTTTTTCAATTGATTTTGATAGTCTGCCATGTTTTGCAATAAATGTTCGCGCTGAACTTTATTAGTAGTTAGTTGA
>SCSO01000227.1 GCA_004297865.1 Legionella sp. | reverse complement strand
AAAATGCCCAATTCATTTAAAGCCTCTGTGCTCCAAGAGGTTGAGGATGCAAAAAGAGTATTGTGCTGATAAGTTAATAGAAGTAATACAAAACGATACAGTGAATTTTCTAACCAGTTAGAACTACGATTGAGTATTTTTATAGAGTGAATTAAATGATCTGCATTGAAGTAACTCATCACTGCAGCTAACTCTGAATTTTCTTCTTTTACAATCTCCCCTTTAAGCGGCACTTTGACGAAATCTCGCAGGATCAACGTAGTTGTTTCTTCTCCGCTGCTGAGCACTTGCAAGGACATATTCATAGCCAATTGAGCATGGGGTTTGTTCTTTGCATAGTCGGCAAATTGTTTTAGAGCATTACTTAATACATTAGGTAATTTCTCTTTATTAACATAATGAGCGAATTGACGCAGCCCTTCAACAAACCAAGGCTTATCATAACTGTAAGCAAGATAATTCATTAAGGTAGTAGCAACATCATGTCGTTTTAAAAACTGTTGAAAATCTGCTGCTTTGGCACCATTTAATAAAAGGGAACGTCTTTTTTCATCATCTAGTAAAGCATAAAACAACAAAGTTGCATTTTTTTTGCATTTGCAATTCGCTAACAAATAAAACAAAGAATCTTCACCTAAGTATTTAGTGATTGAATCCATGGTTTCTAAACGTAACTCATCGGGAGTTTGTTCTATATAGTTAACCAATTGCCGCTCGCACCAGGCCTGTTGAAAATCCCCATTATTCGTGGGTAAATTTTGATATAAAACACTGAGTGTGTTTTCAAATAGTACATGTTCTATTAATAATTTAAGGCCCAAGGAAGAGGCTTGTAGATCTGCTGGAGGAACTTTAGCTAATAAGAACGCGCTTAAATTTTGGGTTACTGGATCAGCTGTCTTAAGTTGTCCATGCGCATCGAGCCTGCCTAAAACTTGATTGCTGTCAGTGTAAAGAGAACGATCAATGAATTGTGAGTTCGCATCGACTAACGACACCGGTTCACCTTCAACAAAACAAATCACTTGATTGGCTTGATTTAGAAAACCAATTTTTTTTTGAGCAGAATTATAGACCCATTGGTGTGATTTTCGTTGTAAAAAGGAATCATCAATGCCCAGCTCGGGAGCGTATTGCTTAGCCCAAGACAGTATTATGTTTTCACTGTTCCCTATTTTTTGTGGAGTCTTATAGGCGAGATTTATGGCTCTATACAACAAATCAACACGGAACCGGTTTTGTTGGGTATGATAAAAATTATATAATTTTATCAATGCCTGTTCACCATAGGTGGTATCGCCCGCACAATGCTCTTCTAATTGGGTCAATAGCTCTTCCACATTCGCTTGCATACTGTAGTGCGTTAAGCATAATTTTTTATTTTGCAGAGCCTTACCCGGTAGGGCGTGATCGAGCGCTAGATCATGGAGGTATCGCTGGGTATTAAATAGTTTAGTTCTTAAAGGTCTTTCCGTTGATGCGGTAATTTTTGTAGAAGAGCGAAGGTCCATTGAAGAAGCGAAAGCAAAGCGAGTAGAAAGTCGTTGTAGTTCACCCAAAGAAGCGCCAGCAATCCATCTAGGGCTGTTTAATAAACTTTCTAAAGCACTTTTATTGGCCGGAGTAGACGGTATTTGTGAATTATCAAACAAATAGTTATCGAGTTTATTGAGTCTTTTTCTAAGACTGTCCTGACTTTTAGCGTCTAAATATTTGCTTTGGGTCACTATGAATAATAATAATTGTTTACCTTGTTCAAGATTCTCAGACGCTATAGCTTGTAAACAGAGGTCGGTGAGAAAAAGTAAATTTGGTTCGTCCAGTTGTTTGAAAAATATTTTTTGTTGAGAGAGTTTCATTCGACTCAAGGCAAGATTTAAAATCTCAATATAAGCATTGCTATCGGCAGTTGACGAATTTCTTGGAGCAGAGAGATTATGGAGCAGAAACAACGCTTCTGCGCTGATTTCAAAAGGATAATTTAGTAAAAATTGTTTTAGACGAGGAAATCTTTTTTGTTCATTTTCTAAAGTTTCAGTAGCAGACATTAAAAAACCATCTACCATTAAACTGGTGGCATTGGATTCAGCTGTTTTTAATGCACGCGCGAGTTGTCCTGCTAAATCCGGTTGTTGCAATATTTCAATAAGAACAGGACGGGATACGGTTTCTAGCGCTTCATTGGTTTTAATTAAAAAGAATTGTGCAAGTGTAATTAGGTAATCTTTATCAATTACCTGAATAAAAGCTTCCAAGACCTCGTGGTCTGCCTCACTAAATAATTTAACTAGATGCTTAGCACCGTGTGCTTTTAGAGCCAAGATAAGAGGACGAGCGGTATTATAGTGATTAAGTGTTTGTAATAAGGAAAACTTATCGGTCTTTATTCCATTAAGCACTTGTGTACGTAATTGATAGCTATCAATCTTTGCGGCTTGTACTTTAATCCACTCAATCAATTGGTACATTACGACGCTACCTTAAAACAAATTCACCTAAAATCTAAGTGCTTAACTCAGGAGAAGATTTTAATATACAGCGAATGATTACATTTGCAAACTAGCAGTTATTGCAAATCTGCATCAATCGTCTAAAATGATTTCTCTTTTGTTAAAGGTTACGCATAATGATATGGGTGGATGCAGACGCTTGTCCTAAAGTAATTAAAGAAATCTTATTTCGTGCGGCAATACGTACCCAAACGCCATTAACTTTGGTAGCGAATTCACTGCTGAATTATCCTAATTCCCCCTTCATTAGTTCGGTACGGGTGGAAAAAGGTTTTGATGGTGCGGATAATTACATTGTGGCCCAGTTACAAAAGAATGATTTGGTCATCACCGCTGATATTCCACTCGCGGCAGAAGTCGTTGCTAAAGACGCTACAGCCCTTAATCCGCGTGGCGAAGTGTATACAGAGAACAACATCAGACAACGGCTCAATCTTCGTGACATCAATGAGCAATTACGCGGTAGCGGGGAGCGTATTAATGGCCCTGCCGCATTGAGCATTAAAGAGAAAACTGCGTTTGCCAATGCCTTAGACCGATGGTTAGCCAAACAGCCAAAATTGTAATTCAAAGAATTTACGTTAAACTATGTGGTTTAATACACTATTGGAAATGACATGTCCCAACCTATAAACCCATCAGTCATTACTGATTTACATAAAAATTGCCTTATTCAATGGAAAGCGCAAGGCGTAAAATTGCAACATCAAGGCTTTTATCAATTTGTCGAAGAAAATCATGCCTTTAATTACCAATTATGGCATGCCGAAGATCGAGCCAGACGAGAGGATATGGGTTTTGAATTTGTTTACCAGGCTAAACGAGAAATTGATCACTGCAATCAACAAAGAAATAATCGTATGGAATCAATGGATGAATGGTTATATAAAACGCTTGAGCCCGCTGAGCCCACTGTTTGTCCAGTTAATTCTGAATCGCCAGGAATGATGATCGATAGACTCTCTATTCTTTCTCTTAAAGCCTATCATATGGCTTTGCAAGTTGAACGTCAGGACGTTAACGAAGAGCATAGACAAACCTGTGCACGTAAATTAGCAACGATTCAACAGCAATTAAATCAATTAAGTCAGTGTCTTGGAGACTTTCTTCGAGATGCGCAAAACAAAGTACGCACGTTTAGAGTCTATCA
>SCSO01000226.1 GCA_004297865.1 Legionella sp. | reverse complement strand
AATTTCTTGAGCTTGCTGTGGGGTATAACGTTTTAAATCAGCTTCAGATTGGAGTTGCACATCCAAATCGGTGAGCACGTCAAATAACAACGTACCCATTTCAGACATGCGTGGTCCACCCGCGTAAAAGACATCATCTGGGCTCCCATACAATTCCATAGCCAATTCGCTAAAACCTGGGGTTCCGCGATGCGACAGCATTTGGGCCGCACGGCTATACTCCTCGCATTGTCTACGAATTAAACGGGTAAGCGTTGCATATTGACCTAATTGATTTTGTGCATCGCGTAAAATAATTCTAAATTCTTCTTGTTTCTCATGTACATCAAAGGGTAAGGGTCTACTATCGTAATAGGCTTTATCAACTGAGGGAAGTTTATTCCCTTTGTTTTTAAAAAAGTCCTGACGAATGCTATCATCCCATTTGATACTATCAAGAATCCTGATTTTACGTTGCGCTTCCACAATACGCTTGGAGAGCTCTTGTATAATGAGCAATTCACCCGATTCTGATGGCGTCATAGAAATACCCTTTTTTTCATCTGGGTGGCGCTATATTCACCCGTGGATCTTGGTTTTGTGGTGGTAAATCATAAAAATTACTCATATTATCTGTCGTTAACGGATAAGGAACTTGCACTTTTGCCCCATTACGACTTTGCATGTATTTTTGCTCACCACTGCTAGAATAACGTCCAGCACATCCTGATAAAACAAGCCCTGCCAGTACTACACAACCTAATTTCTTCACAACACTCCCCAGTTAAATCAATTCTAAATTCTTAAGTACAGTTTCTAATGGCTTTTGATATGCCGTAGATAAAGGTGTTAAGGGTAACCGTAATTCATTAGCCATAAACCCCATTTTGCTTGTAGCCCATTTTGCAGGAATAGGATTTGATTCAATAAACATTAATTCATGCAAAGGTAACAATTGATCTTGTAGCTGCATACAAGCCGCTTCATTCCCATCTAAAGCTAGATCACATAATTTTGCCATCATTTTGGGAGCAACATTCGCAGTAACAGAAATAATGCCTTTCGCACCTGCGAGAACCCATTGAGCGCCAGTTAAATCATCACCACTGAAGACATCCAGGCTACTGCCTTCACAAAGACTTAAAAGCTCTTGTAAACGAGACATTTCTCCGTTGGCCTCTTTTATCCCCACAATATTGGATATTTTCGCTAAGCGGGCCACGGTTTCGGGTAAAAGATCAATCCCAGTTCTTCCAGATACATTATAGAGGATAATTGGTATAGGTACCTCATGAGCGATGGTACTGTAATGCAGATACAGGCCCTCTTGGGTAGGTCTAATATAGCCAGGGGTCATGATTAAAGCAGCGTGTACCCCTAAGTTCATGGCCTCACGGGTTAAAGCCACGCATTCTTTAGTTGCATTCATTGCAGTACCCGCAATCACGGGAACGCGCTCTTTGGCTTGGTCAACAACGGTTTTAATGACTAAAAGCTTTTCTTGATGGGATAAAGTACCGGCTTCACCTGTGGTCCCCGCTGCAACGAGGCCATTTGTGCCCATTTCAATGTGAAACTCTACTAATTCGCGCAAATGGTCTTGATCGATTTGGTCATTTTTCATGGGTGTGACTAAGGCAACAATGCTTCCCTTGAACATAAAAACCTCTTTTTTTTCTTATTACCCCTAATACTACTGGAAAATGGCTATAAGAGTAAAACTTTATAATAAATTTGCTGATTTGAGGCTATTATCCCCTTCCAAAATAAAGATCACACAACACCCAAAATACACATTATTTGAATTACTTGCGTATATTTTTTACATTTTCTCATTTTTTTGTACTATCCTATATATGGATATAACTACAAAGAGGGACTTACAATGAAACATGTTACAGCAACTTTATTTTTCGTGGGAGCATCTACTCTTGGCCTCGTAGGATGTACTAACGAGGAAGCAGGCACTGCAACCGGTGCAGCTCTAGGAGCAGGTGTAGGCTATGCTGTTTCTGGGGGAACTGCCGCAGGAACTTTAATAGGTGCTGGACTAGGCGGATTGGCAGGTAATGCTGTTGGTCGTAATGCTGATCGCCAAAATGCCAATGCTTACTATCAGGGTTATCAAAGAGGTTACGATAGAGGTTATTATCGCAATGGCCGTTATTATCGCTATTAATTCATAGCTTGTATTTCTCACCCCTCAATTGCCCATGAAATCATGGTTGATTGAGGGGTTTATCTTTTATTAAGTATTGTAAAATTTCCATTGTTATTCCTAAGCAAAATGACATATATTCTTAGATGACAAGACATAATGTTGAATGCTTCAGGGATGAATCAGTATGCTAATTATTTTGGGCTATATCGTCATTTTATTCTGTGTATTCGGTGGCTTTGCCTTAGGGGGTGGCCATCTAGCAGCAGTCTTCCAACCCATAGAGCTCCTAATCATTGGTGGAGCGGCCGTAGGTGCCTTTATTGTCGGCAACAACATGTCGGTTATCAAAGCAGTGGGTAAAGCCTTACCCGCAGCCTTTAAAGGTCAAAAATCGGTCAGAAAGGTTTCCGGGGAATTACTCGGTCTTTTGTACAACTTGCTAAATAAAGCCCGCCAACAAGGATTAATGTCATTGGAAACTGACATTGATGAGCCGGAAAAAAGCCCTATTTTCACCGCCTACCCCATGTTAATGGCGCAACACCATGTGATTGAGTTTCTCTGCGATTATTTAAGATTAGTCATTACTTCCAATTTGCAACCCTTTCAGCTTGAAGCCTTAATGGATATGGAAATTGAATCGCATCATACTGAAGAACTCCTACCCGCCAATGCGATTACTAAACTCGCAGATGCCATGCCCGCATTTGGTATTGTGGCCGCCGTACTTGGAGTAGTCCATACCATGGAGTCTATTAGTCTACCTCCTTCTGAATTAGGCGTGCTGATCGCCCATGCTTTGGTGGGGACCTTTTTAGGTATTTTGATTGGTTATGGCTTTATAGGCCCAATTGCTACGGCTATGGAACAACGAGCCTCACAAACCCAATTATTTTTGCAGTGCATTAAAGTCACCCTTTTAGCCAGCTTACACAATAATCCCCCCATTATTTCTGTGGAATTTGGCCGTAAAGTGCTATTTGCAGCACTACGACCCTCATTTAATGAATTAACCGATGAAGTGAAGATGAAGACAGCCAGCGCTGGATCAGCTCCAGCCGAAGAAGCAGCTCCTACTTCCGAACCAACTCCTAGTTAGCATAGATCATGAATGACAACGTAAATAAAAATGACGACCAACCCAGTACAACTCAACAGGCGGTAGAAATACCCGCCGAAGTTATCACCCCAGAAATAACCAGCGCGAATGGAGATGATGCGTCTACCGCACCGATAGAGCCTCCCAATGGAGAAAAACCGGAAGTTACACATATAGAGCATCCCGAAGAGTCCTCCGTTGCAGTCAATGTGTCTATTCCTCGGGAAGAGTCTAGTAAAGATAAAAAGGGCAAAAAAGAAAAGAAAGAAAAAAAAGAAAAGGACAATGTCACCCCACCTATTATTAAAAAAATTAATAAACATGGCCATGGACATCATGGTGGTTCTTGGAAAATCGCCTATGCAGACTTTGTGACAGCCATGATGGCATTCTTCCTACTGATGTGGTTAGTTGCCTCCTTGAATAAGGCACAAAAAGCCGGAATTGCTGATTATTTCAAACAACCTATTGAGCAAGCACTTTTAGGGGGTAAAAGCGTTGATAGCGGCAGTGTTAAACCCACTAACGCCGGTGGCGAAAATGTTAAAAAAGAAGATGGGCAAGTGTCTGAGTCCAGTAAGCCCAATAAAGGAGCGCAGGATTCAGGAAAAAAAGAGGTCATTGAATCGAATAAAGCAGAAAATAAGAAATTAGAAGAGTTAAAAAATGAAATTAATTTAAGTATTGAAAAAGACCCTTCATTAGCTGGCTTAAAGAAACAATTATTAATGGATATCGTATCTGATGGCTTACGCATTCAATTGGTTGATAATAAAAATCGTCCTATGTTTGACGTGGGTTCGGATAAGGTTAATCCAGAATTTGTAGGCATTTTGACCAATATTGCCAAACTGGTTAATTCCGTTAATAACAAGATAACTATTCAGGGGCATACCGATGCCAATCCCTACCATAACCCTGAAGAATTGGATTATACCAATTGGGAGCTATCCACCCAAAGAGCGAATGCCGCAAGGCGTGCTTTAATTAAAGCGGGCATGGATGAGTATAAAGTCATGACCGTGACTGGCTTTTCCTCAACCGTGCTTTTAGACAAAACCAACCCACTTAACCCGGAGAATAGACGAATCAGCATTATCGTTATGAAGAAAGATGCCGAAAATAAAATCACTACGAACAAATAAAGAGGGTTGAAATTTCAACCAATGCGCGTATTTTTTTTAAGAAGTGTTATTGCTTTGTTATACTCATTTGTATATGATTTATTGCTACACTGTTGAATTATTAGCTTCTTGGTGTTAAAATTGTACAGCCATAGAGGATTAACTCTGTTCTATTAGCAGCAATAATTGAGGATGCTTATGTCTTTAAACGAATCGACAGCAACACTTGCAACACTATCGAAAGAACACAGTTCCGAATGGAGCAAACAAGATACCGTATGGATGTTAAGCCTTTATGGAACCGCAATTGGCGCGGGGGCTCTCTACTTACCCATCGATGCAGGAATGTATGGTATTTGGCCATTGATTATTATGACTATTCTTGCTTTTCCCATGACTTATTACTCTCATCGAGCACTTTGCCGTTTTGTACTTTCTGGTGCAAATGCCCAAAACGACATTACCGATGTGGTTGAAGAGCATTTTGGTTCATGGTTCGGAAAAGCCCTTACTGGCCTTTATTTCTTCGCCATATACCCCTTTTTATTAATGTATAGTGTGGCCATTACCAATACTACCCAAAGTTTTATAGTCAATCAGATAGGCTTTACAGCACCGCCTAGAGCATTAACTTCTATTTTGCTTATTTTAGGCTTGATGGCTATTATTCGTTTCGGTCAAGAAATAATTGTAAAATCAATGTCTTTTTTGGTGTATCCCGTAGTCACTACCCTTTTACTTTTATCTCTTTATCTCATCCCTAATTGGAATGCCTCCATTTTACAACCGCATAATCTACCGCATACTGGTGAAGGAAGTGGATTTTTAATGACCCTATGGTTAATTATTCCGGTTATGGTGTTTTCCTTCAATCATTCGCCTATCATTTCCTCTTTTGCAGTAACCCAAAAGCAAAAATACGGAAAGCTTGCGGACCAAAAGTGCTCAACCATCATGAAATACAGTCATCTATTAATGGTGATATCGGTGATGTTTTTTGTATTGAGTTGTGTATTTAGCCTTTCCCCGCACGATCTGATATTAGCTAAGGAACAGAATATCTCCATTTTGTCTTATTTAGCGAATCATTTTAATACGCCATTCATAGCCTATATGGCCCCTATTATTGCTTTCGTGGCTATATCAAAATCCTTCTTAGGCCATTATTTAGGCGCTAGGGAAGGTTTAAGTGGAATTATTATTAAGTACTCTAAAGCTAAAGGGAAAACAATTAGTAAAAGCGCTTTAGAACGGATTATTGAAATTTTTATGATTCTCACTTGCTGGTTTGCTGCAGCAGTCAATCCTAATATTCTTAAAATGATTGAAACCATGGGCGGCCCCATTATCGCAGTGCTTTTATTTATTATGCCTATGTACGCCATAGCGAAGGTACCTGCGATGAAACAGTACCGTAATCAATTAAGTAATGTATTTATTACTGTGACTGGTCTAATTTCTATTTCTGCGATTATTTATGGATTGTTGTAGCCTGTATTCTAATACAGGCTACTTTTGCTTATTATTGCAAAGGCATAAAAAACTGGTCTAAATCCGCTTCACTTAAACTTATAGTTTTGGTCGCATCCGCGGTTAAAATCCCATCCACCAACTGCCTTTTTCTTTCTTGCATGCTTAAAATTGCTTCTTCCACGGTGCCAGTAGTAATCAATTTATACACAAACACCGGATTCTCTTGGCCGATTCGATGTGTTCTATCGGTAGCCTGATCTTCTACAGCCGGATTCCACCAAGGATCATAATGAATAACGGTATCGGCTTTGGTTAGGTTTAAACCTGTTCCACCCGCTTTAAGGCTAATTAAAAAGATAGGTGCTTTGCCTTCTTGGAAGGAATCAACTAAAGCTTGGCGATTTTGTGTTTGACCAGTTAGTTTTAAGTATTCGTACTGTCGTTGCATTAGTTCTTCTTCGATTAACTGCAACATAGAGGTAAATTGCGAAAAAACTAAAACACGGCGTTTCTCTTCCACCACGTTATCGAGCAAATTCATCAAAGCCTCTAACTTAGCTGAGGTTCCATGGGCAATGGTAGCTTCTGTTAAAGTTAATAGGCGGGGATCACAACAGACTTGACGCAATTTTAATAGGGCATCTAATAATAAAATATGACTTTTCCCCAATCCCTGTTTAGCTATCGCGTCCCGTACTTTTTTCTCCATGCTCATCCTGATGGCCTCATATAAATCTCGCTGAGGTCCAACAATTTCAATGGTCCGAGTAATTTCTGTTTTTGGTGGGAGTTCCCTTGCAACTTGGTTTTTAGTTCGTCTTAACATAAAAGGTTTTACTCGACGTGCTAATAATTCGCGTCGATCAAAATCCGCATATTTTTCTATAGGTGTCCTAAACCAAGTGCGAAATTGTTTGGTATCACCTAATAAGCCCGGCATAAGAAAATGGAATAACGACCACAGTTCGCCCAAATGATTCTCCAATGGAGTACCTGTGAGACATAAACGATGCGTCGCCTGTAATTGTTGAATAATTTGCGTAGTTTTGGTCCGTGCGTTTTTAATAAACTGTGCCTCATCTAAGATGAGGTAATAAAAAGAATAATCAATAAATTTTTCTTTATCGCGATGAATTAAACCATAGGTGGAAATAATAATGTCATAACGCATAAAATCATCTTGATGCCGTTCACTGCCATGATAAACCAATACCTTGAGTTTGGGAGTAAAACGTTTAGCTTCTGCTAGCCAATTCCCCACCAAACTCGTCGGAGCAACGATTAAGCTCGCTTGCACTAAGCGTCCCTGTTCTTTTTCATATTGCAAATGAGCCAAAGTTTGGACGGTTTTCCCTAAGCCCATATCATCTGCCAAAACTCCGCTAAAATGGCTAGCTCGCAAAAATTGCAGCCAATTTAATCCATAGTGCTGATAATCACGCAATTCTGCATGCAAACCTTTGGGTGGAGTAATTTCGGGTAATTCAGTTAAATGAATTAATTGTTTTAATTTATCTCGTAAATGCTCTGCACCCTGCCAACGCACTTTGGTTGCTGCAATAGCCAATTCCGCTTCTTGTAAGAGAATTAACTGATATTTATTCAATTGTAGATTTTGTTGTTCATCAATATGACGCATGCCAAATTGCAAAAGCAATCGGACTAAAGGTTTAACACGCCCCATTTCGACACGTAGGGCTCGGCCATCATTTAAAGACAATTTCACTAATTGATTATTAGGCAGCAAATCCAACTGCTCGCCACTGTATTTGTGAATCAGCTCAGCAACCAAAGGTACAATACTGACCTGTTTACCTTCTACCAAAATACCTAATTGGTAGGAAAAGAAATCGTTAGAGCTTTCTTCTAATTCCGAATACCATTCCACATCATCAGCATTAACCACTTCCTGGTATATAGGACTAGCAAACTCAACCCGCCAACCTAAACTTTTTAAATGAGGAAAAACTTTATTGTAAAGTGGCTCTAACTCATTAATATCTCTTATTTTCTTCAAAACAAATAGTTCATTTTCAAGCAAATCCCAATTAAACCGTTCCCAAGCATGCATGGGTCTTAAATGAAGTTCTGCAATAATTTCGTTTAATTTATTACTCTCAAAGGTTTTATCACGTAGATATTCAACCAATACCTCACCTTCTTGTCGAACGACATGATCTCCTTCATCGTAAAAAGGAATCACTAATCCTGAATAATCAAAAGCAATCCTTGCCGTATAAATACTTGATAAATCTTCTTCATCAGCTTTTGACCAAGGGAGTTGGGTTTCACCTAAATGGTCTAAAACCACGATAGGAATGGGTGGGGTTTGTATCGTTTTTCGTTGAGTAAAGATTTGCGGAAGAGGAAATTCGGGGCAGGTTTCTGCCATTTTTTCCGCTAATAACGCGGTTTGATCCAGCGGTATAGGTGGGGCATCTAGTAAGTGACGTAGTTGTTTGACTGGGTAAGAAGTACTTAAACGGCCCAATAAAGCATGATCAACATCAAAATACCAACTTTCATCCAATAATAAGGGTTCTATTTTTTGTTGTTCATGCATTAATTTTAAACTTT
>SCSO01000225.1 GCA_004297865.1 Legionella sp. | reverse complement strand
GCCTCCTATCGCCGTGAAAGATTTTATTTTAAAACAACTTCTACAAAAATATGGATTTTCAGAGCAAGAATTTACGATTAATGCCACTGAAGTCGTTTTTAATTCCTTTTCCTTGACTGTGGCTCCCAATCAATTAAATCCGGAAGGTCAAAATATACCAGGCTCTAATGATTGGAATTATCATAATTACTTTTATCCCGATGGTCTTATTCCTGGCTGGGATAAAATTTTAATTCAACGATATGTCGATGGTCCGTACAAAAATCGCTTGCAGCATTTATCCCTGCCCGTTGCGAGTTTTAAAAACAATGCGCAAGAATTTCTTGATAAAATCAATCTTACTTATGATACCCAGCATCAATTTAAATTGGAAAATAATCACCTTATTTTTATTGTAGATTATGAAAGTAAGCGTGGAATAGAACCTGCAATAGAGTTATTAAATGGCTTACTAAGTGAGTTAACCCCCAGGATTGCCCATAATGATGATATTAAAGGGCCACAATTTGTGAGTCATCTTGGGCGTTTGGCTGCATTAATTCTTGCTGCAACCGTTGCCCAAGCACGAGCACAGTTACTCGAGAATCCCACACGCACTGATTTATTAAATCTTAAAGACACAGTAAGTTCATTACAAAACTCTCAAAAGCTAGTCATTAATAAAGCTGACTTATATGTGGAGCTGGAAAAACTTGCTCGCGAGCAACAGCTTCTTGTGCAATTAATTAGCGCTAATCTCAAGATGAAAGAACGTCCATGGATGGCCGTTGATTTAAACTTATTAAAGAATTTAAAAACCAATAAATCAGCTCAACGTTTAAATGAAGCCATTGTCACTAGAAAGGAGCCTTTTTACCTGAGCACGACTAATGGTGCTCATGCTTTCGCTGCGATGCTGGATTTTGCAAACGATACGCTGGTACTCGCCAATCCGCTAGGTACTTATGACAATTTTGCAGAAGTGATTCAGACTTTGCTTACTGTAAGTGGGTGTACTAAGGTTATCTATGCGAATACTCTCCCTTTAAAGCGCTCTGGGGCTATTGATTTTAATGATGTCTGTTCTGCAGATGCCATCAGTTTAGCCTATATGATGATGCACACCTATCAGCACCATGGAGTAATCACTTCAGATTCACTCAATGGACAAATTTTACAAACCGAGAACTATTTAATCCCCGCGCCGCAGATTTTACAGCAAGCAATGCGTGGTAGAAACTTAGATCCTAAGGTAAGCCATATTCTTGAGAATTTATCGAATAATTTGCTGAAAGATAATGCAAGGGTGCATTTAGAAGATGCTAAAAGAGAATTATACGAGCTTTATGGGTGTTTGGATAAATTACCGCTTTGGATTAAATCCGTGTTTGGAGTACTCGCGACCATCCTATTTCCAGTAGCTATTTACGTGAGTCTATGCACTGAAGGGTATATACCCACTTTTTTTGGTAAAAGCAGTGCTGTAGTGGCCATAGAAGAAATTATACCCCAATTAGAAGCTTATCGTTCTCAATAATAAATCCATTATTTGCAAAAGCAGACACTTAGCTCTAAAATCTTAGATTACTTCCGAATTTAGAGTTTTGAAGGGACTTCGGCTCATTCTTTATATATAAATCACTGTTTTACCTGCTTAAAACCTGACTTTTAAGGTTAAGTTAAGTAAATTTGTATATAATTAAATTAACTGATTGCAACTGGGGAGTTTGCAAATGCCAGACAGATCACCACCTGAATTAACTTCTCCAGCTTCCACTATGCTGTCAGAAGGAGAGGCTAGAGATTTTCAAGATGCTCTTGATCTTAGCCGTTTTGGCTTAAAAACCTCCCAAGATGTTATTAAATTTCTCCGTGGCCCCGCTGGTCAAGAACTATTGGCCGAAATAGGCAACGACATCGCTCTTGAAAGAGCGAATGGTGCCGATCATGATTTTGCCGCCCGCGAAGAAATGATTATGCGATTACGCATTCATGCCCTTTTGTTCTTCATATTTGCTAGCACCAAATCCCATGCCGCTGAGAAAAGAGACGAGCAAATTCTTGATCAAATTCAGAAAACCTTAAAAGAAACCAGTCATAGTGCGACTCACTCTGACAGTGGTAACAATCAACAGAAAGAAATAATGCAAGCAGTAGCACATTACCAAGAAGCCTTAGAAAAGTTAGAAGAAGAACGACGAGTTCTAACTGAACGTAAAGATAGATTGACTAGTGAAGTGCGGAACATTGATCCCAAATACGATCAATATGAAACAGCCTTGGATAAATTGGATGGAGAGACTGGCGCAGTCAAGGATAAAAAGGCAATACAAGCTAAAATTGACACCCTTGCTAAAGAAATAGACAAACATACTGATGATATCTCTAAGCTGCTAGAAGCCAATGACGAAGCAGGCGCTAGAAAATTAATGGATGCACAAAATAGTAAAAACATACAAATTGCACATTTAAAAGATCGCATAGATGTCATGGATGGAAAGAAATATTATGCTAATGCTGATGGAAAGCGAATTGATTCTTTTAAAGATGCACACTTCATTCTCGAAGCCCAGCAAGAAATTGTTAAAGAGGGTGATCAATATTATTTGTTAGATGCAGGGGAAAAAAGTTATTATAACGCTAAGGGAATGCCAACTGATTCTTTTGAAGATGCGCAATTCATTGTTGGTAAGAGTCAAACCCTTGTCGAACATAATGGCAAATATTATGTGTTAGAAGCTGGGCAAGATTGGGATTCTGTTAAAGATAACCCCGAAGCTTTACAAGAAGCACAAACGAAACATAAGGCTCAACAGAGCTTCTTAAAATATGAACAAGATTTAACATCTGTAAGAAAGGTACTCCATCATCATAGACATGCTGAAACTGCGGAGTTGCAAAATCGTGTTGCGGAAGTAAGCAATAAATTGCAGCAAAACACTCAAGATAAGGATATGGTTAGCAATCAAATACGGGCTGCACAAGCTGCCGTGGCGAATGTTAACACTCAAGTGAATACGGTAACCCAACAAAATAATTTAACCCCCTTAAGTACTTCAGCGCCTGTTGCGGTTCCCTCAGCCACAAATTCTAGTACGAGTAAAACTCATGTGTATTCTGCTGCGTTGTCTCAAATTAGAACAACTTCAACTGAAGGAACTCAGCAAACCGCACAACGCGCAGATCCTCGAGCTAATAATCGAGCACAAGCAACACGAACAATTAATTTCAACGATATTTCTACTATTTCGCGAAGTGGTAGTATTAATGCGACTCAAATGAAGTTTTTATTACAAGCATTAGAACGTTTTGGTATCGATATTCAGAAGGAAAAACCTGTTGATCACAAACGGGATGAATTAAAAGAGCAAACCAAGCCTGCGGTAGAAGCTAAGACTGCTCCCGAACCTAAGCAATCGAATGAACCCCAAGAGAAAACAGAAGCTGAGCCTGAGCAGGAAGAAAGAGCGCATAAATCCCCGACTCCGTTTAAAACCAGTCCTTTTCATTAATGTTGGGTGCCCCATAATTGGCAGGTAAGCGAAATTCTTGTCATCTCCGCGTAGGCGGAGATCCATTTTTGTAGGTTGGGTCGAGACCCAACAAAAAATCTTGAGCAAAGATGAAATGGTTATGTTGGGTCATGACCCAACCTACAAAAAACACAGATTCCCGTCCGCACAGTAATGACAAAATTTAATTCAAAAGGCCCAAACTCCAAAACCCAGAATACAAAATACTTGCCAATCCTCCCCTAGCCTTTATAATGAAAAGATTATGACCAACGGAACACTTCTATGACTATCGATAAGTTATTGGGAAATCAATCTGTCATTATTTCACTCGATGTGGACAAAGACTTATACGATAAATTAGATCAAATAGCTGAAGCGGGTTTTAATGTAGTAGAGATCAATGCAACAGATACGAAAACTTTAAGCAAAGTGATTAACCAATATCCTAATCTTAAAATTGGTGCAGCGGGGATTATCGAAACCCAACAATTAGAAAATTGTTACCAAGTAGGTGTGCATTTTGCTAGTAGCCCAGGGTTTCTCACCTCTATTGCGCAAACTGCAATGATCTATACCATGAATTATCTACCTGGCGTAGCCACCCTTTCCGAAGCCATGGCTGCTGCTAGTATTGGTTACCAACAAGTACGACCTTTTCCGGCTAGCTTAACTTTCTGCGCTGCATTAAATCGTTGGTTACCCAATTTGAAAATAGTGCCTGCGGAAATTGCATGGGAAGATGCTGAACATTTTCTTAATTTACCCGCTGTGGCTGGTTTCGGTATTCATAACCCAGATATAAAACAGCTTGCGGCGCTTATTTCTGGAGTGTTTGTTTAAGTCATGTAGCCTGTATTAGACGAAGTCATAATACAGGATTCCCCCAATCTTAATTTAATACCTTACAAACTCACTTATCTAATATGAATAATTAGACAATTGAGGTGTTTTTGGATAGTTATTCCTGTACTACGACTTCGTCTAATACAGGCTACATTTAAAATAAAAAATTTGTGGGGATACGTTACAGTAAAAAATCACTTCCGATAAATCAACAAATCAAGAATCAAAAAGAACGCACCCACACAAATAGCACTATCTGCGAGATTAAAAGTCGCAAAATGGTGATGCTCATAATAAACATCAATAAAATCGACCACATACCCTTTAAAACCACGGTCGATCAAATT
Organism: Legionella sp.; assembly: GCA_004297865.1. GTDB lineage: Bacteria > Pseudomonadota > Gammaproteobacteria > Legionellales > Legionellaceae > Legionella. The sequence continues at coordinate 600 of SCSO01000225.1, read as the reverse complement.
CCCAATAGCACCACCTAAAATCAAACTAATACCCAAAGACTGCAAGCGTTCTTGATTTTCAGTACGCCACAACCAAACCACTAAGATCGAGCTCACCACCAAACTAAATAGAGCAAAAAACCAACGATGCCAATCTCCAGCTCCACTTAAAAAACTAAAAGCGGCGCCGGTATTATAAGCTAGGGTAATATTCAACATCGGCATCACAGGTATAGGCGTATAAGGCGTGAGATTAGTGGACGTCCAATATTTACTCGCCTGATCCAAAATGATTACAACAATACTCAATACATACCAACACCATTTCTTCATATAAAGAGCCTCTCTTCTTCGTTTCCGCTAATGTTACCCACACAACGTATACAAAGTTCAGGATGTTGCTGATCTTGGCCTACATCAGGCCGACGATGCCAACATCGTGCACATTTCTCAAATTCACTGGCTAAAACAGCAATGCTCATGCCATGTTCGTTAGGTATCAAACCTTTAGGTGCAGCACTCAAAGGTTGGACCGCTGCTCCAGAAGTGATTAATAAAAAGCGTAACTCTTCACCCAAACGAGTTAATTTGGGCTTCACTTTATCATCAACATACAAAGTG
>SCSO01000224.1 GCA_004297865.1 Legionella sp. | reverse complement strand
AAAGACGTGATCCTAAAAATCCCCCATTATTCTTACCCTTTAAGCAAACTATTGTCTATTGTTCCTTTATCTAATGACGCGTTAATTGTTAATTTAAGAAAATCAATCTCTCATTTAAATGTAAAATATTCAGTTTCTTTTAAAACTGAATTAATCAAATTGGCAGACTATTATTTGCGTAAAAATAAAGCTGCTTCGGCTACATCTTCACAAGCCCCAGCAGCAGGCGGTTTATTCAAAAGTAAATCAACACCCATAAGGCCCGCTAAAACTTGGCCTAAGGTAAATCCTGGATTGACCCGCGTGTACGCATCTGTTGAACTTGTTGCAAAGAAAGAATGTACTGATGAAGAATTTGCAGGATTTATTCGTAGGTTAAATGCCACGGATTTTTTCACAGAGCAGCCCAAACTTGTTGAAGATTTACTTTATTTACCGGATGAACGTATTAAAATGCTCATCGAATACGCTGCTTTACCTGAGTACCCTAATTTGCTAAAACATATGGGTATTATTGAGTCACAAGAAATTGATTCAGGAACAGCTGCTTTTAATAAAGTGCATCGTTTAAGAATAGTATTGACCCATTTATCAGAAACTCAATTCCTACAATGGGTAAAGGTAAACAGTTTTTGGATTATTTTTTCAAATATCACAGCACCTTATCACAAATTAGTTTTCGAAGTATTTACTCCTCCACAATTAACCATTTTTATTCAGCATCTACCAATAGACAAACATATGGACCTTGCAGACTTTATTTTGCGAATTCCTATGGATACGGACAGTGAAAAAGCAAAAGCATTGCTAATTATGCAAACTTTCGTCCCTCATACAAGTCCTTGGTTTGCTTTTGCATTGGAACGTAAAATAAAATCCTTTGATAAAAAACCGACTCGTGAATTATTGATTTCTGAACTTAAGAAAGCTTTACACCTTTCTTTGCAAAATCCTGAGATTAAAGAAAGATATGAAGCTGATGAAAAATTAGATAAAAATTTACTTTCGGTATTGCTAAAAGAACATAATCATTTGAGTCACGCAGCTACTTGTCGATTCTAAAATTTCACAAAATAAATGGTTACGTATTTTAAATGTACCCAACCAAACCTTCCTTTGTTGGGTCACGACCCAACCTACAATTATTCATATACACCCTACCAAAGATCCTCTAAACTAATTACCACAAATCAATAATCAACAGGGTCATCATGTATAAAACCATTCTTTTTGCCACCGACTTAAGCAACGAACACAGCCATTTAACGCAAAAAGCAGCAGACTTTGCCAAGCAATTGCATGCTACTTTATATCTTTTACACGTGATTGAATTACCCGCCAGCGTGCAATTAGCACAAAGTTTAGGTTTTGCTGAAATGGCAAATCCTGCTAAAGACGACGCGCAAACAGTATTAGGTTTAATTGGTGAAGATGTGGGAGTTCCTCCCGAGCAACAAATTGTGGAAATCGGTTCTGTCAAAGATCATATATTTAGCACAGCCAAAAAATTCAGTTGTGATTTAATTGTCATCGGCAGTCATTCGTTTCATGGTCTTCCTGCTTTTTTGGGAAGTACTGCTCAGGATACGGTGAATCATGCACCATGTGATGTGCTGACTTTAAGGGTCTAATTAGAAATAAGCGAGATAGCCGTAGCCTGTATTAGACGAAGTCTTAATAGAGGCTACTACTTCTTAAATTCCATTTGTTCATGAACCAGGTTATCTATTTTTTCTTTTTCACACGACTCATCAAACGTCGTTTTTTATTGACCTGGCGTTGTGACAATTTATTTTTCTTCCCGGCATAAGGATTAACGCCTCCTTTGAACTCAAGTCGCAAAGGAGTTCCCACTATGCCTAAATGTTTAACGAATTCATTGTTCAAATAACGCTTATAACTCTCAGGCAAAGAATTGACCTGATTACCATGGATCACAATGATTGGCGGATTATGTCCACCTAAATGCGCATAACGCAATTTAATACGCCGTCCATCTACTAAAGGTGGCGTATGTTTAGTACTAATGTCTTGCAATAAGCGAGTTAATCGCGGCGTAGAAAACGATTGCATTGCTGAGGCATAAGCTTCATTAATATCGTTAAATAAGCCACCTACTCCACTACCATGCAAAGCCGAAATAAAACGAATTTTTGCAAAATGCGCAAAATGCAAACGTCGAGATAATTCACTTTTAACATGTTCTTTTTGTTCTTCATCTAAGCCATCCCACTTATTGATGGCTATCACTAAAGCTTTTCCTGATTCAATAATGAACCCTAATAAATTCATGTCTTGATCTGTTATGCCTTCCCTAGCATCTAACAACTGTAAACAAACATTAGATTCTTTAATTGCTTGTAGCGTTTTAATCACGGAAAACTTTTCAATTTTCTCATCAACTCGAGATTTACGACGAACTCCTGCCGTATCAATTAAAGTATAACGTTGATCATCACGTTCAAAAGGAATAGAGATACTATCGCGAGTGGTTCCTGGCATGTCATAAACTACTACCCGTTCTTCCCCTAAAATACGATTAATCAATGTAGACTTACCCACATTGGGGCGTCCAGCAAAAGCGATTTTAATGGAGTTATCGGATTCAACTTCGTCTGTTTTCGAACTGAATGGCTCTAAAATAGTATCGAGTAAAGTAGAAATTCCACGACCATGTGAAGCCGAAATAGGTAAAACCGAACCTAGTCCCAAACCCTGGAAATCAGCACAGGCTACATCATCATCAAGACCATCGGTCTTATTAACTACGATATAAATGCTTTTATTGAGTTTACGAATATTGTTAGCAATATTTTCATCAATACCTGTTAATCCGGAGCGCCCATCTACAAGAAAAAGCACCACATCTGCTTCATTCAACGCAATCGTTGATTGTTTTGACATCAAGCCATCAACAGCAATGTCATCGACTCCAATTCCTCCCGTGTCAACCACTATGAAACTTTTATCTTCATAAGTGGCATCACCATATTGGCGATCACGGGTAAGACCTGGAAAATCAGCGACTAAGGCATCCTGAGTTTTGGTCAAACGATTAAATAAGGTGGATTTTCCTACATTAGGACGACCAACCAAAGCAATTACCGGTATCATGTGTTTATCCTACTGACAAGCGGTTTAACATTCCATTGTCAGTTAATACGTATAAATCTCGTCCAGAAACGTTAGGAGATATAGAAATTTTCCCTGATAATTGCGAACGCGCCAACAACTCTCCAGTTTGTGTACTGAGGAAATGTAAATAACCCGTCTTATCTCCTACTACCAACTCATTACCGACAACCGAAGGATCGGTGAGGCCACGAGCCTTTAAGGCTGTTTGTTTCCAATTTACACTACCACTAGCACTGTCTAACGACCATAAGACATCATTACTGTCTGTGAGGTAAAGCGTGTTGTTGTTTAAAATCATATTTTTATAAACGGAGCCACGTTTTCTCCAGATGAATTGACCATCTGTTAGAGATAAGGCGCCAATATACCCTTGATAACTAGCTAGATATGCCACTTTATCTTTGACTATAGGATCAGCATCAATATCGACTAAACGCTCCACATCACTGGCACCCGATGCGTAGGCAATACTTCTTTGCCAAACCAAACGACCAGTTTGTAATTCCAAAGCATCTAATTTGCCATCAGAAAAACCTATCAGCACTAAATCACCGAGAACAATCGGAGAAGAACTAGTTTTTAAAATTAAGCTAGGAGCACCATGGTCAGCAGTCCAGAGAGACTTACCAGTCACTGCATCAAAAGCAAATACTTTACCGTCTATAGTTTTAGCAATCACTTTTTGCCCAGATAAAGCGGGTGGAGAAAGAACTTCTCCCGATACTTTATGCTGCCAAAGCTCTTTACCATCGGCTTGATTCAATAGCACTAAGGATGCATCGTTAGTACCCACCACAATGAAACCATCAGCAATAGTAGGTCCACTGACTACACCATGTTTAAGTTGCACGGTCCATTTGACTTGACCATTTTTCGTATTTACTGCTTGCATTAAGCCAGAGGCATCTGCAGTGTATATAATGTCGCCGCGAATTACGGGTTTAATCTTTAAATAATCATCACCCTTTTTGGCTCGACCAACAGGAACAGTCCAATTTTGCGAAACTTTTAATTTAGATTGTATTTCCTTCAATTCTTTAGGTTTTGGTGTATTATCTTTACCTAACATGTAATCATCAACCTGGGTACAGCCCTGTACTAAAGCACAAATCACTAAAGCTACAATTTTCTTCTTCATTTAATAACCTTCTTCACAAATTAAGCAGGCTGAACCTTTTTGGGTTCAGCATTCATCGATTGATTCTTAATAGCCAATTCATTAGTTTTCATTTCTAAATATAAATTGCCCATACCATTATTTTTGATTTGATCAATGGCTAAACGATAGGATTTAATCGCTTCATCATATTTACCCGTAGTACCATAAATATCGCCTTTCAATTCATTAATCACCGGGAGATAGGTTGCGTCATCGACTTGAGCTAATTCCTCTAAAGCATTTGAATACGATTTCCCGGCAGCTAAAATACGTGCAATTCTAATTTTGGCAATTTGCTTTAAAGCAGGCATATTGCTATTACTAGCAACTTG
>SCSO01000223.1 GCA_004297865.1 Legionella sp. | reverse complement strand
GCTCTTCCGATCTCTCGCTCATTTCCACCGCACATAAGGCTTGTGTTGTAGTGCCACGAAGAAGATGAAGAATGCCGCCGCCGCCCAAGCCTAATAAACAAGTTTCGGCTGGCAGATGGCGTGCCATCAGGGAAAGCATGGGCAAATAATGCAGGACAGGCTTTTCTGGTTTTCTTAAATTGATTACTGTTTGTAAGGCACTGGTGCCTAAAGTTAACCAACGATAAAACAAATTTTGATACACCTCATATCCTGAAGGTGATACGTAAATACATTTACCCCAACGTGTTTGCAACATAGTCTTATACAGTTATTTCTTTTTGGAAAGGATAAATAGCACCCAGATGAAGAATTTGAGTTAATTCATCCAATGCGCTTAAACTTTCATCCATTAAGTGGGGATCGGCCAAATCCTGTGGCAGTAGTTCCGTACGATAATGCTTATTCACCCAATGCTCTAAACGGTCTAATAGGTCATTAGTCACTAACACTTCTTGATGCATAGCTTGTAGCTCCACTTCATTTAAAGGAACACGCAAGCGTAGACAAGCGGGGCCACCGCCATTGCGCATGCTTTGTTTTAGATCAAGATAGCGAACCGCTTCGATGGGGTTTGCCGAATCTGCAATAATCCCTGAAATTGCCGCTTTAGCGCGCTCATTTTGTTCGCATTCCGAAGGAGCGATTAATAACATTTGCCCAGGCTTTTGGGGTAGACTTAATAATTGGGAGTTAAAAAAATAAGTCTCTACCGCTTCTTGAATGCTTAAATGATTCTTTTCTATGCTAATGATATTTAAAGAAAAATCCGCTTTTCCTCTCAACTCGGAGAGGACTCTATCCTGTTCGTAAAAGGCTTCTTCATGCACTAAAAATACCGATTCATTTGCCACCGAAATCACGTCGTTATGGAAGACTCCTAAATCAATAGCCTGAGGATTTTGACAAGCAAAAACGACTCGTTCGGGAGATAATAAATGACTACGCGCAATGGCTTCGGATGCTTCTCTGGTCTGCCTTGCGGGATAAAGTTTTGGAGCTGGATTGGATGCGGATTTATCTAAGGCTTTTTTTCCATAGATAAACACATTTAATCCTAGATCACTATAACTTTTACATAAACGATTATGATTCGCAGCGCCTTCGTCTCCTGTGACACAAGAACGCGGGAGAATGGGGTGATGTTTAAAATGCTGCGCATTAGCAAATAAATATTCCAGTATCATCTTAGAAAAATCAGCTTCCTGATGTCGATGTAAATTATAAACCAAATTGGCAGCGGTAAAATGCACGCGTTGATCGGCGGTATCCCGACTTGCAGAAATAGTAGCGGCATTCGCTGTCCACATATTCGAAGCTGAATAACAAGCACTCAGCAATTCCGGTGCACTTTTACTGGCTTGATTGATTTGCTGTGCCGGGGACCCAGTAAAACCCAGTTGATACAGCATTTGTAAATTAGGGCGTTGATGCGGGGGTAAAAGGCCTTGTTTAAATCCTAGATTATGCAAAAGACGCATTTTCTCTAAACCTTGTTTAGCTGCAGCCTGCGGATTAGAAGGAGTAGCGGCATTTTTGGTTGAAGCGATATTTCCAGCAGCCAAACCTGCATAATGGTGAGTAGGCCCCACCAAACCATCCAAATTTAATTCATAGCTCTTCATTAGACTTTATCCAATACAATGCCTGGTAACATGTGCTCGGGAACCGATAAAACTGCTTGCTCCATGCTGGCAATGGGGTAAGAACAATAATCCGCAGCAAAATAAGCGCTGGGGCGATGATTACCACTACAGCCCACACCACCGAAAGGTAAGCTACTGGCTGCTCCTGTGGTGGGCCTATTCCAATTAATTAACCCTGCACGAACATTTTGATAAAAATAGTGATAATGATCGGCATTATCACTCAACAAACCGGCAGACAAACCATAACGCGTTTGATTCGCTAAATAAATGGCATGATCCAAATGATCATAACGATAAATTTGTACAAAAGGGGCGAAAATTTCTTCATCAGGCACCTCATCAACGCGAGACATATCCACAATTCCTGGACTTAATAAGCCGGTGTATTCCTTGAGTAGTCGCATTTCTAATAAAGATTCTGCGCCTATTTCCAATAATTTTTTTTGCGCATGCAAATGTTTAATGGCTTGCACATAACTAATGACTGGCCCCATAAAAGGCTCTGGCTTTTGCTCAAAAGGGCCTACCTTTACTGATTGGCAGGCTTTAATAAACCGTTTTAAAAACTCATCCCCTTTAGGATTATTGGGAATCATTACCCGTCGTGCGCAAGTACAGCGTTGTCCGGAAGTAATCATAGTGGATAACAGTGTTTGATAAACAGCGGCGTTGATATCGCTGACTTCATCAATCACTAAAGGATTATTGCCGCCCATTTCTAAAGCAAGAATCACTTCAGGTCGTTCACTGAATTGACGATGAATCTTTAAACCAGTTGGATAGCTGCCAGTAAAATAAACGCCTTGAATGTCTTGCGACAATAGTTGTTTTCCACAGTAAGAATCGCCTTGTAGGCAGTTAATGACACCAACGGGCAAATTACTGTGATGCCAACAGTCCATAATGAATTCGGCCACAGCTGGGGTTAATTCACTGGGTTTATAGAGTACGGTATTTCCTGCTAAAAGAGCAGGGACAATGTGACCATTACTTAAATGGGCGGGAAAGTTAAAGGCACCTAAAACCACGACCACACCTTGGGGTTTATACCGCAAGCAATTCGTAGCTTCGGCTGTTTTAGTTTCTTTAGGCCAGGTTCTTTCTTGAAAAGCCTGAATAGATAAATTAATTTTACTGACCACTGCCGTGACTTCAGTTAAAGCCTCCCAAAGAGGCTTGCCCGTTTCGGTAGAAATTAAGTGGGCTAATTCATCACGACGGGATTCTACCTGTTTGGCAAATTCTTTGACATGATGAGCACGTTGTTCAAAAGGAGTATTAGCCCAAAGACTCAAAGCCTTCTGTGCTGCTTCAGTGGCTGCATCAATCTCATCAGGTGTGGCATGGATTCCTTGCCAAAATATGTTGCCATGAGCAGGATTGAGGGATTCTAAGGTGGTGCCTTTGCCTTTAACCCAGGCACCATTAATGTATTGTCCTTTACTTTGTATAATTTGTTCTTTAGACATCTTAATTCCTCATTGGAAATGGGGTTTATCCTCTTGCTTCAGAGGAGCAACACAAAGAGATTCGCCCCGTTTAACTTTGAGTAGTTCAGCAGTTTCCTTGCTGATAATACAAGCTTTATCTTCTTCGTTGATCAAGGCAAAATGAATGGTGGCCCGAAAATCCATTTGGGTATTACCAAGCAAATATTCCGTACTACTGACTTCATCACTGATATTTTTTACGGTCATCACCCGACTTAATTTAACGGTTTTAATTTCTTTTACAGGCGATTCAATGGTAGGGCCTGCATCGAAAATATCC
>SCSO01000522.1 GCA_004297865.1 Legionella sp. | reverse complement strand
TAAATAGGGAGAGCAGGACAAATAAGGCTCCCGTTAAAATCAAAATGAAACCGCCTTCGGTAAGACGTTTCACAATGAAGTTCGGCATGGTTTTTTTAGGGGTTCCAGCCTTTTTTCCCAATTGTAGTTTCGCCATAGGTATTTTATTATTTTCTTTTTTATCATAAGATTTGCCATCTTATCACAATTTATAAGGAAGGCAGAGACGATGAGTACAAGCACTCACCACCGCTTAATCATACTTGGTTCAGGACCAGCGGGCTATACTGCTGCAGTCTATGCCGCAAGAGCAAACCTTAAACCTGTATTAATCACCGGCATGCAACCTGGTGGACAATTAACGACAACTACCGAAGTTGATAATTGGCCAGGTGATGTCGAAGGTCTTATGGGGCCTGCATTAATGGAGCGTATGCAAAAACATGCAGAACGTTTTGAGACCCAAGTACTCTTTGATCATATTGTCAAAGCTGATTTGGCGCAAGCCCCTTTTACCCTTCAAGGTGATAGTGTAAGTTACACCTGTGATGCTTTAATTATTGCCACGGGAGCCTCTGCGCGCTACTTAGGTTTAGAATCTGAAACAGCTTATCAAGGTCGCGGCGTTTCTGCTTGCGCAACCTGCGATGGTTTTTTCTATCGTAATAAAGCAGTTTGTGTCATTGGTGGCGGAAATACGGCTGTTGAAGAGGCGTTATATTTATCTAACCTTGCTTCTTCTGTTACCTTAATTCATCGCCGTGATTCTTTACGCGCAGAAAAAATTCTGCAGGATAAACTCTTTGAAAAAGCGCGTACGGGTAATGTGAAATTGATTTGGAATAGCACTTTAGACGAAGTATTAGGTGATGGCAAAAAAGTGAATGGCGCGATGATTCGCAATCTGCAAAATGATACGTCAGAACAATTAAATGTAGATGGTGTTTTTATTGCCATAGGACACACCCCCAATACTGAATTATTTAAAGATCAATTGGACATGCGTGACGGTTATATTCAGATTAAATCTGGTTTAGATGGCATGGCTACCAGCACCAATATTCCCGGTGTTTTTGCTTGTGGTGACGTTGCCGATCACGTCTATCGTCAAGCGATTACTTCTGCGGGCTTTGGTTGTATGGCAGCCTTAGATGCTGAAAAATTTTTAGATGGCTTGGAATAAACTTAGGAAAGGATTTCCTTGGTAAAAAATACGCAATATCTTTTCCCCCACCCAGAAACCAG
>SCSO01000222.1 GCA_004297865.1 Legionella sp. | reverse complement strand
GATCTCGCTGAAATGGGCGTCGCTGCACATTGGAAATATAAAGAAGGGGCGCAACAACAAAAAGAAAGCCATGAACGCAAAATCGAATGGTTACGCGACGTATTAGCATGGCATAGAGAAATGGCCACTAATAAAGGTGTTTCTGAAACTGTTACAACAGAATTCCTAGAAGATCGAGTGTATGTGTTTACTCCTGATGGGGATGTTTTAGATTTACCTCAAGGCGTAACTCCGCTGGATTTTGCATATCATTTACACAGTGACCTAGGTCATCGTTGTCGTGGCGCAAAAACTAATGGGCATATAGTACCCTTGACCTACCAACTAAAAACTGGCGATCGCGTGGAAGTTTTAACTGGAAAAGACATTAAGCCTTCTAGAGATTGGATTAATCCCCATTTAAATTATTTAAAAACCACACGTGCAAAAGCCAAAGTGTTGCATTGGTTTAAAATGCAAGACTATGATAATAACGTACAAGAGGGACGTGAATTATTAGATAAAGAATTGAAGTCCTTGGGTATTAAATCTGACAAAGTCATGGAAGCTGTGACTGCATTAAATTATAAAAAAATAGATGATCTTTATGCTGCCTTAGGTCGAGGCGATCTTAAATTAAGTCAAATTGTTAACAAACTTACACCCACTGAAAGCCTAGACACGAATTTACAAAAATTAGTAAGAAATCAAATTCGTCCAGAAGTTTCAGGCAGTGATTTGCGGATTGAAGGCGTAGGGAATTTATTAACCTTTATGGCAAGATGCTGCCAGCCTGTCCCAGGCGATGTTGTGGTGGGTTATATTACTATCGGTCGCGGTGTTTCCGTGCATCGGCAGGATTGCCCTAATATTATTCATGCAAGTGAACGACAAAAACAACGTTTTATTCAGGTATCTTGGGGAAGCTCAACCAGAGAAAACTATGTGGTGGATGTCATCATTAAAGCCTTCGATCGCGCGGATTTATTAAAAGATGTTACCTCTCTTTTATCCAGTGAAAAGGCGCATGTATATTCATTACAGACGCATAGTAACAAGCATGAGAATACCGCTTATATTAATTTGACCGTAGAAATTGATGGATTAAATAGTCTGTCGCGTTTATTGGCAAAATTAGAACAAATTCCTAACGTTTTAGAAGCAAGAAGACAATCATAGAAAAGCCTTGATGGTTTCCATCAAGGCTAAAACGATTAACGAACTTTTAGATCATAGCGATCAAGATTCATTACTTTATTCCAAACCGCAATGAAGTTTTTTACAAAAATTTCTTTACAATCATGGCTAGCATAGACTTCTGCGAGAGCTCGCAATTGAGAGTTAGAGCCTATAATCAAATCAATTCTAGTAGCAGTCCATTTTAATTCGTTAGATGCACTGTCGTGACCTTCATAGAGTCCTTCGGTAGTCGCTGAAGGTTTCCAAATGGTACGGCTATCTAAAAGATTGATAAAAAAATCATTCGTTAAAGTGCCTGGTTTATCAGTCAATATACCAAGTTTTGAATGATCATAATTAGCATTTAGCGCACGCATGCCGCCAAGAAGTACCGTCATTTCTGGGGCAGTTAGATTTAATAGCTGCGCTTGATCAATCATCCAATACTCAGCAGGTATATTGACCTGAGAATTGAAATAATTACGGAAGGCGTCTGCTTTGGGCTCCAACACTTCAAAGGCTTCCACATCAGTTTGTTCAGCGGTAGCGTCAGTGCGACCAGGAGAGAAAGGTACAGGTATTGCGAAACCTGCCTTTTTAGCTGCAGCTTCTACCGCGGCACAACCACCCAAAACAATGAGATCCGCTAAGGAAACTTTTTTACCATTGTTTTGCGTACCATTAAAATCCTTAGCAATAGCCTCATATTTTTCCAGCACTTTTGCTAGTTCTTTGGGTTGATTAACCTCCCAATCCTTTTGTGGTGCTAAACGAATACGTGCACCATTAGCGCCGCCTCGCTTATCGGAGATTCGGAAAGTGCTAGCAGAAGCCCAAGCCGTCAGAATTAATTGTTCATTGCTTAATCCTGAAGCGAATAATTTTGCTTTTAATTGCGCAATGTCTTTTTCATCGATTAAGGGATGATCTGCCGCGGGCAGCGGGTCTTGCCAAATTAAACTTTCTTTAGGCACTAAGGGGCCTAAGTATCGCGAAAGAGGGCCCATGTCTCTATGGGTTAATTTATACCAGGCTTTAGCAAAGGCATCAGCTAATTCGTCAGGATGATCAAAAAAATGTCGGGCAATTTTTTCATAGACGGGATCAACACGCAGCGCCAAATCTGTGGTTGCCATCATAGGCGCATGACGAAGATTAGGATTATGGGCATCGGGAACCGTGTTAGCTGCGGCAGCTTCCTTAGGCTTCCATTGCCAAGCACCTGCTGGACTCTTGGTTAATTCCCATTCATAGCCAAATAAATTTTCTAGATAATTGTTATCCCATTTAATCGGATTAGTTGTCCATGCACCTTCTAAACCACTGGTAATAGTGTATTCACATTTACCACTACCAAAGCTATTTTTCCAACCTAGTCCTAACTCTTCTATTGGTGCACCTGCGGGTTCTCTACCCACGTATTTCCCAGGCTCGCCAGCACCATGGCATTTTCCAAATGTATGTCCACCAACAATCAGAGCAACGGTTTCGTAATCGTTCATTGCCATACGTTTAAAAGTTTCACGGATATCGTGAGCTGCGGCTGCAGGATCAGGTTTACCATTAGGACCTTCGGGGTTGACGTAGATTAACCCCATTTGCACTGCTGCTAAAGGATTTTCTAATTCGCGATCACCACTATAACGCTCGTCTCCAAGCCATTTGTTTTCTTTCCCCCAATAGATTTCATCAGGTTCCCATACGTCTTCACGACCACCACCAAAACCAAAGGTTTTGAAACCCATTGACTCTAAAGCCACATTGCCGGTAAGAATCATCAGATCTGCCCATGAAATTTTACGACCATATTTTTGTTTAATAGGCCAAAGCAAACGACGGGCTTTATCCAAATTGCCATTATCAGGCCAACTATTGAGAGGGGCAAATCGTTGCCCTCCAGAACTTGCACCACCACGGCCATCTGCAGTGCGATAGGTTCCGGCGCTATGCCAAGCCATGCGAATGAAAAAGGGACCATAATGACCATAATCTGCAGGCCACCATTCTTGAGAGTCGGTCATTAAGGCATGCAAGTCTTTAATCAGCGCATTGAGATCTAAAGTTTTAAATTCTTCTGTGTAGTTGTATTCAGGGTACATGGGATTAGATTTAGAAGAGTGATGATGCAAGCTGTCTAAAGGAAGCTCTTCCGGCCACCAATCTCTATTACTTTGCATTTTTCTAACACCACCACCTGACATCGGACATTTTGATTGTGTAGTCATCGTTTCCCTCGAATCTAAACTTTCCTTAGTAGAAGGTTTAGTATCCCTAAGGGATTTTTTATTGTCAATTTTTTTGGGGTCGAGCTCGATTTTGTGCAATATTCAAAGATGGGCACGAAAAAAGTTGTAGGTTGGGTCGTGACCCAACCTACAATATAAACCCAGCCACTACTCGTCTATCCTCACTCAATAACACATTATACGTCCGACATGCCGCTCCAATCGACATACACTCCAAACCAATCCGCTTAGGCGCTAGTTGATTAATAATTGCCAAAGGAGGAAATTGACCTGTATTAGTATGACCAATTAGTATGAGCTCTGGTTTATTTTTTAATAATAATTCAAGATAAGCCTCATCCATTTCCAGAATATTTTTTATTGTTAAATCAGTAATGATTTCTTCGCGAGAAACAATTAAACTTTGTTCATAACTAATGGAATTAATTTGAATTTTGTTATCGCTGTAGGATTGAATGGAATTCGGTTCTGCCGCTTCTAAATTGATGTGCATGGTTTTAAATATTTCATTAGGTTATAGTGTTCAACAGTATAACATAGAGGTCATCAAAGATGAGTCAATTTCCACGAATTAGTCGCTTGCCGCCATATGTGTTTAATACTTTAAATCAGTTGAAAACCGAAGCACGAACGCGAGGGGAAGACATCATCGATTTTGGCATGGGTAATCCTGACCAGCCTACACCACCACATATAGTCGATAAACTGATCGAGGCGGCGCAAAGGCCCGATACGCACCGTTATTCCATGTCTAAAGGTATACCGCGTTTAAGACGCGCAATGGGGGCTTGGTATATTCGTAATTACGGCGTGCATCTGGATACCGAAACCGAGATTTTAACCACCATAGGATCCAAAGAAGGATTAGCGCACCTCGCTTTAGCGATCAGCGGTCCCGGCGACACCATTTTAGTTCCCGATCCCGCATATCCTATACATACTTATGGCTTTATTATTGCTGGTGCCAACGTCAAACAAATACCTTTAATCAATGAAGAGCAATTTCTTGAAGCAGTGGAAGATGCCATAATGCGCTCTTGGCCAAAACCAAAAGCTTTAGTTATTAATTTCCCAGCAAATCCCAGTACTCATTGTGTGGATTATTCTTTTTTTGAGCGGGTAGTGGCCTTAGCTA
>SCSO01000491.1 GCA_004297865.1 Legionella sp. | reverse complement strand
CAAAACAGTGATAACCGGCGATATGACCCAGGTTGATTTACCTAAAGGGACCCATTCAGGCCTTGCCCATGCGGTTAATCTTTTTAAAAACATCCCGGAAATCAGTATTCATACTTTTAGTAGTCAGGAAGTGGTCCGACATCCCTTAGTCTCTAAAATTGTGGATTGTTATGAGCATGAACAAACGAGAAAGAAATGAACTACCTCATAGATATTCAAAATGCCACGGATGTGCCTTTGCCCCTGAATGAGCAGGAATTAAGCGACCTGGCTATCTTAGCTCTACGCGATAACATTGATAAGGCCGAACTCACCATTCGCTTGGTGAACCAAGATGAGATGATTCACCTCAACAATAGCTATAGACAACTGAACAAAACTACGAATGTATTGGCCTTCCCCGCTATGATTCCTGAAGCAGTGGAGCTTGAATACCCGCTGTTAGGGGATGTCATTATTTGTCCCGAGGTCCTGGCTCACGAAAGTGAGGCCCTTAAAAAGGGGCTTAAAGAGCATTGGTCACTCATTGTAATTCATGGCGTCTTACATTTATTAGGCTATGATCATATTAAGGATGATGATGCGGTCAAAATGCAAGCAGTTGAAATTAAGCTTTTGAATGAACTAGGTTTTTCTAACCCTTACGAGATAGAGGAAAGCAACTTTGAATAAAGATGAAGATGGCAGTTCGTGGTTTGTACGGTTAAAACAATTTTTACAAGGTGAGCCTAAAAACCAAGAAGAATTAGTCAGTTTATTAAGAGACGCGCAGATCCGCTCATTGATAAGCTCTGAAACCTTGGCCATGATTGAAGGATCTATTGTATTCTCTAAAATGCGCGTCCGGGACATTATGCTGCCTAAAAATCAAATGGTTAGCATTAATCAAAAGGACAGCTTTAATGACATCATCCAAACAGTTACCCGTACAGGACACTCACGTTTTCCTGTGACGGATGAAAATTCCGATGAGATTATCGGTATTCTTCATGCTAAAGATTTATTGCAATATCAACAAGATAATCTTGATGATTTTGACCTCTTTGACATTTGCCGCCAAGCGACTTTTGTTCCTGAAAGTAAACGTTTAGATAGTCTATTGAGTGAATTTCGTTCTAATAGAAATCACATGGCTATTGTAGTTGATGAATATGGCGAAGTTTCAGGTTTCGTCACTATTGAAGATATTATTGAACAAATAATAGGCGATATTGAAGATGAATTTGATATTGATGAGGATGCCTACATTAAATCACATGGGAATAATCATTACATTATCAAAGCCCAGACCCCTATTGAAGAGTTTAATGAACAGATCAAAGCCCAGTTTAGCGATGAGGTCTATGATACTATCGGTGGAATAGTAATGAATAATTTTGGCTATTTACCAAAACGTGGTGAAAGCATTATGATTGAAGAACTAGAGTTTAAGGTCATTAATGCCGATGCAAGACGCATAAAATTATTAGAATGCATCGATAAACGAAATTCTGAGGATATTAAGGACAATCCATGAATAGCACCATTCTAATCATTGACGATGACATAGAGCTCACTGAATTGCTGGCTGAGTATTTGGAGCCCGAAGGGTTTTCAGTGGAATGCGTTCACGATGGGGAAACCGGCGTCAAAAAAGCCCTCAACCAATTTTATGCAGCGATTGTGTTGGATGTCATGTTACCTAAACTTAATGGTTTCGAGGTATTAAAAGCTATTCGTGAACATCTAGATACTCCGATATTAATGCTTACCGCACGCGGGGATGATGTTGATCGCATTGTTGGCCTAGAAATTGGCGCAGATGATTACTTACCTAAACCCTGTAATCCTCGGGAACTAGTAGCCCGCTTGCGTGCTATATTGCGTCGAACCCAAAAGATCCCTACG
>SCSO01000221.1 GCA_004297865.1 Legionella sp. | reverse complement strand
AGCAGCCGCGATCATCGATAAAGGAATTAAATCGCCACTCGCGCCAATGGAACCATAACAACGGACTACTGGAGTAACTCCAGCATTGATAAAATCCAATAAAGTATTCACTAAATCAGGATGAACTCCTGAATATCCTTGGCCGATACAATGCGCTCTCAGCATCATAGTGACTCGCACAATTTCGGGAGCAACAATATTGCCTAAACCACAAGAAAGTGATCGTAAAATATTTTCTTGCCGCTCATTAATCGATTCATAATAATTCAAAGACTCAGTTTCTTTTATGCTGGTATCGATGTAACGAACTTGATCACCAAAATTAGTATTGATTCCATAAATCGGTACACGCGAATCCACATAAGTTTTTAAAAATTGATAAGCGCTATCAATCACCTCGCGAGCTTTTGGAGGTAAGGCTACTGATGCCGATTCATAAGCTAATCCATAAGTCGATTCAATATTAAGTCGACATCCATATCCTATACTAATAAAAGCTTGGGGAGTTGCGGTTTCTTTTTGAGAAAATTTAGCGCGTAGATTATCGTTGAGAAGCTGAGATCCATTCATTTCCATACTCCAAAATCATTTAAAATTCTTGAGACAGGACAACTTTTGAACTACGCTACATTGTTGTCATGATCAATAATAATTGTCAATAAGCATGAATTGTAATATCAGGAACTTAACCAGAATGGGATTTTAGAAACTCAAAGAATTCTTTGGGACCAAGAGGTTTACTAAAATAATAGCCTTGAATCATATAGCAACCATTCTCTTTTAAGAAATTGATTTGCTCTTCTGTTTCCACACCTTCTGCTAGACAACGAATATTCATACTCTTTGCCAACGAAATGGTATTGCAGACGATGTTACGACTATCAACACTTACATCAATATCTTGGATAAAGGATTTATCAATTTTAATTTTATCCACTTTAAATAATTTTAAACTACTAAATTCTGAATAACCGGTACCAAAATCGTCAATGCTCAAAGAAATACCGAGCTCCGAAAATTTATTAATGATAGGAATCACTTCTTTATGGAATGCATTAGACTCCGTGAGTTCTAAATCCAAATATTTTGGATTAATTTTTAAATCACTTAATACCCCAGCGATGAACTCAACTAAATTGGGCTGCACTAATTGCTTAGCCGAGAGGTTCACTGACAGTTTAAACGAAGTATAGCCTTTGTTATGCCACTCTTTCAGTTGCTGACAGGCTGTACGTAAAACCCATTCACCGATTGGAATAATTAATCCATTAGTTTCAGCAATGGAAATAAAATCTAGCGGAGAAACCATGCCTAGTATTGGACTATTCCACCTCACTAAAGATTCAGCACCACAGATAGTGCCAGTTTTCAAATTGATATAGGGTTGATAGTGTAAGATCAATTCGTCATTGGCAATGGCGTGATAAAGTTGGTTTTCAATATTAAGCAGCCGCGAAGCATCAGCATTGATGACGGTGGTATATAATCGCAGACTATTACCCCCACTTTGACTAGCTAAAACTCGTGCAGCTTCCGCATTAGTGATTAAGGAATCCACATCACGGCCATGATCTGGGAAAATACTGACCCCAATACTTCCCGTTAACTTCAATTCTTGTTTGACTACGTAAACCGGATCATTTAAAACGGCGAACAGTTCAGCCATGTCCTGGCTAATGTCATTGAAATCTTCTATTGGCTCAATCAAAATCACGAAGACATCTTGTCTAGCTAAAGAAACAAAGAACTTACCATTATGCCTATCCAGTAATGGTCCAAAACGTTGCGAGACGCGATGGATAATTGTGGTACAGGCTTGATGACCAATACTGTCTTTAATTTTCATCATGCCATTGAGTGAAAAACAAATCACCGCGAATTTTTTATGGCTCTTACTCGCTCTTTCAGTCGCCTCTTCCAAGTAAGTATAAAGCAAACGTTCATTAGGTAATTCCGTTAAGAGATCATGGGTGGATTGATAGGTCACTAATTTTAACGACAACTCTAATTCTTCTGTGCGTTCTTTAACGCGTTTTTCCAAAAGATTATTCATGCTCGCTAATTTTTGATTGAGCAAAACGTTTTCGTAGCCCAAACGAAACACTTTGACAATCACTTTATTACCGACGAAACAAGCAATGAGCATAAACAAACCAAGCACCAAAAAGGAAGCAACAAACGCGTTATCAATCCCTCTAGTGAGACTGCTGGCGTCAAATATAATTAAATACAGATGATAAAGAATACTCGGGATAAGCAGGAAAAGAATACTAATCACACACATGGTGAGATCGATAGCGGTAGAAAATAAAAAGCAGATTAATACTGCCAGCAGGAAAATAGTGGTGGTCATTTGTTGCTGCGAACCATCTGACATGAATAAAATGCTGATGCTGCTCCACAGTAAACAAATCAGCATTAAGATATAAATAAAGCCCCGCCGGCAACGTTGAATTTCTTCAGGAGTGATGTTGTTGTATTCAAAACGATAAGCCCAGGCGACATTAATCAAATTAGCAAGAACAAGAAGAATGTACCAGGCAATTATGGTGAATGGTTTTTCGGGGTTATAAATTGCCAAAACGTAGAAAAATGCGCCAATTATGTTGGCACAAGCGCCCAGTTTAACCATGCTATGAAAGGACTTTG
>SCSO01000220.1 GCA_004297865.1 Legionella sp. | reverse complement strand
ACTTAAACTCGCCTGATAATTTAAAGCATTGCGCGCGAACTCCGCGGTTTCCACATCTTTATCCACGGTATTACCATCTGCCGAATAATTATTGGTATGGCGAAACTTCACATTGGCATTAAAATCTTGTGCTAAATTGATATGTCCAGGAGATGTCACATCCATTTTTGGGGAGCCACCTGCCATACTGGCTGATAAGAGCTCATTAAAATCGACGTCTTTGGCTTTAAAGTTAGGTGTATTCACATTAGCCAAATTATTGGCTAATAAAGAAGCGCGTTGATCCCGCGCAATTAGTGCTTTGGCGTGTATACCTAAATAAGAATCAAGATCAAGTGCCATATTTTAATCCCCTTTGTTATGATTGGGATCAAGCAAACATTGTGCCAAGGTCCTTTTAATGAGAAAATTAGACTTCTTGCTTTTAAGGTGTATAGCGCGATGAATTCCTTACCCACAACCGCTCTTGACGAAGTTAAAACCTATCTGTTAAATCTTCAGAATAAACTATGTGCCGACTTGGAAGCCCTAGATGGATCGGGTTGTTTTGTCGAAGACGCTTGGGAACGCCCGGAAGGTGGCGGCGGATTGACTCGTGTTTTAACAACCGGAAGTCTTTTCGCTAAAGCTGGGGTTAATTTTTCCCATGTCTCTGGTGAACAACTTCCTTCTTCTGCTAGCGCTCATCGACCAGAATTGGCCGGAAGAACATTTAGTGCTTTAGGCGTTTCTTTAGTCCTTCATCCCGAAAACCCTTATGTACCCACTACTCATGCCAATGTGCGTTTTTTTATGGCATTAAAAGAAGATGAGCCACCCGTTTGGTGGTTTGGTGGTGGTTTTGATCTCACGCCTTATTATGGTTTTGTTGAAGATTGCCAACATTGGCATAAAACGGCAGCAGCTGCTTGCGCGCCTTTTGGTTTAGATCTGTATACTCGTTTTAAAAACTGGTGTGATGACTATTTTTACATCAAGCACAGAAATGAAGCCCGAGGCATTGGTGGTTTATTTTTTGATGATTTTAATGAGGTGAGTTTTGCCCATAGTTTGGCTTTTATGAAAAATATTGGAGATCATTTTATTAAAGCCTATGCACCCATTGCAGCTAAACGACGTGATATGGCCTATGGCGAACGCGAAAAAAGCTTTCAGACATATCGTCGCGGTCGTTATGTAGAATTTAATTTGGTCTACGATCGCGGCACTTTATTTGGTTTACAGTCTGGCGGCCGTACAGAATCCATTTTAATGTCGCTGCCCCCAGAAGTTTCCTGGGAATACAATTGGACTCCTGAACCCAATAGTGAAGAAATGAAACTTTATACCGATTTTTTACCTAAAAAAGATTGGCTAGCTAGCATTGAATATCCAAAGTAGCCATTCTTTTTTGTTGCCATAAGCAATACCACAATCCCAAAGCAGCCACGGCATTCACTAGACTTAAGAGTAAAAAAACCTGGGGAATGCCGATATGCAAGCGTAAAAGAAGCATGACCACCCCAGTAACAATTACCATAAAAAGCGCATTGTATATGTTATTGGCGGCAATAGTTCGTGCCCGCTCATCTGGATGCGAAATCACTTGCAAATAGGTGTATAAAGGCACGACGAATAATCCCGCACAGAAAGCTAACATAAATAGATCAAAGACGATGCGCCAATGGTTTAAGTGCGTGAAAAAAGTAATGAGGTCAAGTAGTGTGGTAGACACCTTTTCTGAGGCAGAGGCCCAGTAGAGATCAAAAGTAAAAAGCGTAAACGCCAACATGGCATAAGGCACTATTGCTAAATTAAGCTTTCCTTTGAGAATGCGATTGATCATTAACGATCCTATAGCAATACCAATAGAAAACAAGGCTAAAAAAAATGCAAATACGGTAGTATTCGCGCCTAGCACATAATGAGTAAAGTCCGGAAGCTTAGTTAATAAAACGGCACCGATAAGCCAAAACCATGAAATCGTTAAAATTGCCATCAAAACGCCGGGTTGCCGGCGCGCTTGTTTTAACATCTGCAGGGTTGCCCGCCAAATATGCCAATCCACTTTGAGATTTGTTCCCGAAGAAGGCGCACTAGGAATAAAAAGACTAGCAATGAGTCCTGCAAAAGCAGCTATTATAGTCATAAAAATGGCAAAATAGGGATTTGCACTGGTCGTGCCGATGGCTAGAGTACCTAAAGTTGTACCTAAAAGAATAGCGATAAAAGTACTAGCCTCAATAAGCCCGGTTGCGCCTAATAATTCTTCACGAGGAAGGTGGTCAGGCAAAATGGCGTATTTAATCGGTCCAAAGAAAGTTGAATGAATACCCATTCCTGTAAGGGTAATCATCATAAAAAAGATGTTTCCCCAATATAAGGCAAAACTGCCAATCATCATCAATATAACTTCCAGCACTTTCACTAACCGAGTTAAAAGTGCTTTATCGTATTTATCGGCTAATTGCCCAGAAGTGGCGGAAAACAGAAAAAAAGGCAATATAAAGAGCGCACCCGCTAAAGCTTGATAATATTCTGATTGGGCTTGGCTAGTGCTTAAGTGATAGCTGATTAAAGTGAGCATTGCCAATTTGAAGGCATTATCGTTAAAGGCCCCGAAGAATTGCGTCAGGAATAGTGGTAAAAAACGTCT
Source organism: Legionella sp. (assembly GCA_004297865.1). Taxonomy (GTDB): domain Bacteria; phylum Pseudomonadota; class Gammaproteobacteria; order Legionellales; family Legionellaceae; genus Legionella. Next base: position 1,736 of record SCSO01000220.1, on the reverse strand, counting down.
TTGTTTCAAAAGGTAACTAAACCCTACCACTAGTATTCTCCATCTGTTTGATTATTCCTCTAGGCAAAAAGGATATTGATTTACGAAGGGATTGTAAATGTTTTTTTGCTCAATGATGAACAAATATTATTCAAATAATACAAAATTGTTTATTTATTGACAAAATGATGATATAATGTTCCAAAAAAAGCCTTGGGTTATTTTGCTTTAGCGACAAATTACATCCGGTTTCGGTTTATTCTGCTCAACAAATCGTTCCCAAAATGGCATGCAATTACTTTAAATACATAAAGTTGTATGTTAATTCTTCTTGTTTTTAAAGTAATCAATTTAATTGATTAACCCGGAGTAATATCTTGTCTATTAGTGTTTTTTCTTTAGATTTTGACGGATGTCTTTCTAATCCTAGTTACTTACGTGAAGGGATGACTATTCTTGAAGCGAATGCCGCATTAATTGAGTTACTTAAAGGCATTCCTGGAGAAAAGAGAGTTTTCGTAGGTTCAAATCGCCAAAGCCTTGCAATGGACCTCCAAAATGCCACCAAGCGTGTTACTCGCGAAAAAATTACTGATCCTAATTCAAAAATTCGTGCTGACAGTGGTTCTTGCTTTCCCGTAATCGAACAAATCAGTGCAGAAATAGGCGCAGAATTTGATCCTTTCTTACTGACAGATTTGTACCATAATTTTCCGTTCGGGACTGCATTAAAACAAGCCGTTCAGTGTCTCGATAAGGATCAATATAATTATCAAAGCCATATTAAAGGACAGAATTTCCCAAACTGGATTCTCGATGAGAGTAAATTAACTTTACTTTATGCGCAAATTCAAAAGATAGCCAACGAAAAACCAGAAGAACACATTGATTTTAACTTTTTTGATGATCGAAAAGATATTTTAGACGCGTTACAACAGTATTTTACTGATTACCCTAAGTTAATTCCTAAGAATGTTACTCTAATTCTTAATCGCTATGCTGGACCTACAGATGAAAAAGGTAAGGTAAATAAGCCTCTAATAACACCCTATGATCCAATCCCTGGAGAAGGTGAAGAACCGGATGCTAATTATTTACTTACCGTAAAACAAATGGCGGCTGTTACCTTAGAAAACACATTCCCTGACCCAGTCTCCGCATCTTCAGCTCTTCGCATGAATTGCTATAATAATGTTGCCTCTGTAAAGTTTGACGTGTCGCCTATTGAATGTGTCAAATATTACAAACCTGGGATGTTGCCTATCCAACCTATTTCTGAACCTAAAGAAGCTGCAAACGATTCAGAAACTCCAGATTCAAAAGACGCTGCACCTTTAAGAAGGCTGAGTAATCTGCGTTCTAAAGGTAGTAGTTTCTTTGGTAGCATTCGTAGAACAATATCAAATACGCACACATCAAGCAGCGCAAGTTCAAGCGCTTCTGCAACTGCTAGCACTACTGATGCTATCAATGAAAAGACTTCGTCCAAACGAGATACAAAATCAGAAACAAACCTTTTTAGACGTTTGTCCTTAAGAAAGGCTTCGCCACCGAAATCTCCAGAGATGCCTCTGGCTACAATAAACGAGCAAGAGCCGGCAAGCTCTCTAAAGAAATCTGCCTCTTATGACGAAGAGATATTGTCATCTGCTCCAACCTCAACGAGTTCAGCACAAACTCCAAGTCCTACGCCACCGCCGGAAGGATTTTTCCGTAAATTCGAAAATATTAGGTCTGGTATTAAAGAACCGAATATA
>SCSO01000219.1 GCA_004297865.1 Legionella sp. | reverse complement strand
GACAAAATTCGATGCCATCCATACCAGGCATAGCATAATCCACAATCACTACGGAAATTTCCGAAAAACGACGAGGATTATAGATTTCAGCATGAATAGCTGCAAAATCCAGATTAATCGTATGATTTGTTAATGGACAATTTTTTGCCTCGGTGTATTCACTTAAACAGCGTTGGCTTAATAACTCTAATTCACAGCGTTTTTGATGAATACATTCTAAAGCAGCAAAAGGTGAATCAAATATGCGATAAGCCAATCCCTCGTCAAGTTGCAAAACAAAATTTAAAAGAAAGTCACGGCTGTCATCTACAAAAACAGCTGTACTTGGAAAGTAACAGGTCGGAATGGAAAAATATTGCATAGCTCCTCCTGAGCAAAACGTTCCAAAGCACCCTTTGTTTGCCTAAGCCAATAGGCATTAAGGCCTACAAATTTCTCGTAAAATATCATGATTGTTTATTTTCACCAAACGATTTATCTCCATATAAATGAAACTCGACAACCAGATAAAAATACGTCTATAGTAAATGTGCATGAACAAATAAGGATATTGTTATGGAGAGCTCACCGATTATAAATAGCCCAATAGTGAAGGACGCAAAACACAATTGGGGTTGGATTTTAGGTCTAGGGATATTATATCTTGTACTCGGTTGTATTGGTTTAGGCATGGAAGTCGCTCTTACTCTAGTCAGCATGTACTTTTTTTCAGCGTTTTTAATCATTTGCGGAATAATGAATCTTGTTGATGTATTCAAACATCGCGGTTGGAAAGGAGTCCTTGGACATTTCTTAATTGCTATTCTTTATTTTGCTGCGGCAGGTGTCATTGCCTACGATCCGTTTTTAGCATCGACCTTCATTACTGCCATGCTTGCAGGAGTGCTTATGGTTATTGGGATTACCCGCATGCTAATGGCATTTAGTTTGAGAGATTCAAAAGGTTGGGGTTGGTTATTTTTCGCTGGCTTATGTGCTTTAGTTCTTGGCATTTTAATCATGGCTCAATGGCCCATAAGTGGTTTATGGGTCATTGGGATGTTCATTGCTATCGAAATGATCATCAGCGGATGGACTTATATTGTTATTGCTCTCTCAGTACGTCAAAGTTAAGATCATAACTCCTCTTTTGCTCTTGCAAGAGGGGAGTTTTCTCTTCGATCACCGGAAAACTCAAAGTAAATAAAGTATATTCTCCTTCCTGCGAATCACAATGAATTTGCCCACCAAAACCATGCATGACCAGTTTGCAAAAGGATAAACCGATGCCAGTTCCCATGAAGGTTGTTGTATAAAAATGATCAAATAAGCGCGACAATTGCTGCGAACTCATGCCGGTGGCTGTGTCTTTGAAATAGAGATAATTAAACTTCTCCCCAAGCTCCATCCAAAGAGTGATTTCCCCTCTTTGGGCAGTCGCAATCACATAGAGTGAGTTTTTTATCAGATTAAATAAGACATGCTGCATTAATAATTGGGACCCTTTAAAATAAAAATCCCCTTTGTAGGAAATTAGCATGCGTTCACGTGGTGATTTAAACGGATATCGTGCAATAGCTTGCTTTATGCATTCCGCCATAGAACAAAGCTCGGCCTCACCATTCTGCAATAAATTCTCGCGACCGGCTTTAATCAACAACATGTCAATGATGGTATTCGCATAATCGATCTCGCTCACAATACGTTCGCTGACTCCAATCAATTGTTGCAATCGTCGTTCACGCAAAGGGTTTTCGATTAAATGATTTTCCATAGCCAATTGATAACCCTTAAATAAAACTGGGAAATAATGAACTAAAGCCTGCGCGCCACTTTTTATCCCTAATAAAGGAGTGCGTAATTCATGAGCGATCATCCCTGCGGCTGCAGCCATACCCGCCAATTTTTGTTGTTGTAGCATAGCGGTTTTATAGTTAAGGGTGGAACCCGCGATGATGGTAAATCCTATGACTAAAGTGGTTTCTATATGTTCTGGACCAAAATACATCACCGAAGCATTCAAATAGTAGGCAATCAAGGCGAGACCACAGCCTAAAAAGAGCACTATAGATAAGCTTAATAAATCCACCAACAACACTAGAAAGAAAATACTACATAAGAGAGACATTGCTGAAATAACGGAAGCCTGATTCATCAAAAAGATGAACGTAAAAAAGAAGGGTAAGGTATAAAGCAAGGTAAAAAACCAATACCAGGATAAATATTCTTTATAGCGTAATGGCCAATACATGGTAAGCATCAAACCTAAGCCTGATAAACTCCCAATTAATCGTAATATAAGGCTTTCATAAGCCTGGGGAAACCAGTAGGCCCAAATGAAATAAAATAAGGGAAAACCTAAAAAGGCAATAGCCCCTACTGCAATCAATTGATGCTCCGAATTCGATAGACTCCGTTTCATCGAATGATCCAAATGACCAATTAATTTTTTAAAAGGCTCCATTCTGCTTCCTTATCGATTTTTTTATCCAATCAATGCTATCATGCTTCCTAGTTCATTCAGCCTATGAGCCTCATGAGTCAAAGAACCCTACGTATAGCAACACGGCAAAGTCCTCTTGCTCTTTGGCAAGCCAATCATGTCCGGGAATTGCTCTTAAAGCAATGGCCTGAAGCAAATATTGAATTACTTCCCATGACTACTTCTGGGGATAAATTTCTTAAAGACAAATTATTAGCTGTAGGTGGTAAGGGACTTTTTGTTAAGGAACTCGAAGAAGCTTTATTAGATGAACGGGCTGATTTGGCTGTGCATTCAACTAAAGATATGCCAGCAACTTTTCCTGAAGGTTTAGCTTTAGCGGCTATATGTACTCGCGACAATCCTTTAGATGCTTTCTTGAGTAAAGAATTTTCCAGTTTAGCTGAATTACCGCAACATGCCCTAGTTGGAACAGCCAGTCTAAGACGACAATCACAATTATTAGCCTACCGACCTGATTTACGCATTCAAGCACTCCGTGGCAATGTAAACACTCGCTTAGCCAAGCTAGAAGCAGGAGAATATCAGGCCATTATTCTTGCTGCAGCAGGTCTTGAACGCATGGGATTAGAGCATGAAATTAAACAGGTATTGCCGACTGAGATCATGCTGCCTGCCTGTGGACAAGGTGCCTTATGCATAGAATGCAGAACAGATGATGCAGAAATGCAGCAATTTATCGCTTGTTTAAATGATCCGATTACGGCATTGTGTGTCAATACAGAACGCTTAGTCAATGCGCAGCTGGGAGGTAACTGTCATGTGCCTTTGGCTGTTTACTGTTCCGTATTTGCCAAGCAAGAACTCTTTTTACAGGCCAAAATCGGCAGTCTTGATGGCAAAACGTTCATTCAAGATAAAAGAAAAGGTTCCTTTAGCGAAGCGGAGTTATTAGCCACACAATGCACAGAATCTTTACTAGCCCAAGGCGCAGCCAACTTACTTAACTTGAATCCATCATGATAAAAACATTAAATGGGTTACGCATCCTCAACACACGTCCTATAGGAGCTGCTAAAACACTAACCCATGAGCTTATCGAAGCAGGCGGCTTAGTCATTGAATGCCCTACTTTAGCCATTCAAGAGAAATCAGCCGATTGGGTCAATCATTTACCAGCGCTGCAATCGATTCAACACGCTATCTTTATTAGTCCCAATGCAGTGCATTTCGCTTTCAAGCACTTACAAGAGCAGCAGATCACTTGGCCTAAGTCCATTAATTTAATTCCTATTGGTCAAGCAACAGCCAATGCCTTAAAAGAGCAGGGTTTGTTTTGCAATGATATTCCCAGTTTATCCAATAGTGAGCACTTACTTGAACTACCCGCTTTAAAACACGTGCAAGATCAAAGCGTGTTATTATTTAAAGGAGTAGGTGGTAGACCTTTGATTGAAGAAGTTTTAGGGCATCGGGGAGCTAAAGTTTTTACACAATTGCTCTATGAACGAGTCATGCCCAGGCTTAATCCAGAATGGCTTGAACTCATCTGGCGAAATAATCAAGTGGATATTATACTATTGACTAGTGAGCAATCGATAGAAAACTTATTTAAGCTATTCGGTAAAGAAGCGAGCTCTTGGTTACAAACCAAGCCTTGTCTGGTTATTAGTGACCGATTAGCGCATTCAGCTTCCATATTCGGTATACAGAATATTATAAAAAGTCATCCAGAAAAGATAATTAATACGTTATTTGACTACTCGCAAGGATTATTTCATGGCCAATAGCACTAAAGAATCTCAGGAAATTAACAGCGATACTGAAAATACTACGCCCACGAAAACTAAACAGGGGTCTCTTTCACATATTAACCATTACATCATTTCTGGCCTCTCGTTTATTATTGCTATCACTGCCATTTTTATTGCCTTTTATACTGTGCAATTGCATAAGAACTTAAATCAAAAAATGCTAGCTGGCGATGGCAATTTGGCCGGACAATTAGAACAATTAAAAAAGATTCAATTCAAAACGCAGGTACAAGTTGAAAATAAAAATGGGGATTTAAGTCAACTGCATAAAGAATTGCAAATCAAAATGGATGAATTACAAACACAATTACAAAAGGCCAGTAGCCAACAATTGTACCAAACCCAAGACTGGTTACTACTTAAAGCCCGTTATTATCTTGAATTGGCCGAGGTTAATAACTTTTGGAGTTCCGATTTTAAAAGCTCTGTTGCTTTATTACAAAATGCAGATAACTCCTTAAAAGAACTGAATGATCCACCCATTTTAGCCATAAGACAGGCAATCGCTAAAGAAATAAGCGAGATTAAGAGTATTCCCCAAATTGATACTACCGGAATCCTAAGCCAACTCAATGCCTTGCAAACTTCCGTTACTAAATTAAAAATTGCAACATCTATTGCAATCACTCCATCTAAAACTGCCGATGATGAAACCTCTTCTTGGCGAGCGCGGATGAAAGAGAGTGCTCATCTATTCAGTCAATTAGTGGTGGTACGTCGTGATAATGAAGAAATCAAACCCCTTTTGTCACCTCTATATCAATCTCTATTGCATGAAACCATCATCATTAATTTGCAAGAAGCACAATGGGCGGT
>SCSO01000218.1 GCA_004297865.1 Legionella sp. | reverse complement strand
CATTATTGCGCAAGCGATTAAAACCATTCGCTCGGTGAATAAAGAGATGCTAATTATTAGCGACCTCTGCTTTTGCGAATACACTGACCATGGGCATTGTGGCATCTTATTAGATGATAAGACCATTGATACTGATAAAACCCTAGAGTATCTGGCAAAGCAAGCCGTTTGTCATGCAAACGCAGGAGCCGATTGGGTGGCACCTAGTGGCATGACCGATGGCATGGTAGCGGTCATTCGCGAGGCATTGGACATTGCAGGTCATTCCCAGATCCCCATTTTAAGTTATAGCGCTAAATATTCTTCCTGTTTTTATGGGCCTTTTCGTGAAGCAGCTCAGGGTGCCCCACAATTTGGTGATCGCAAAGCCTATCAAATGGACCCCGCCAATGCCAATGAAGCCTTACGCGAGGCAGCTTTGGACGTTGCTGAAGGGGCTGATATGTTAATGGTAAAGCCTGCAGGTACTTATTTAGATGTGATTTTTAGGCTCAAACAGCATTTTCCGGAAATTCCTCTTTGCGCCTATCAAGTCAGTGGGGAGTATTCACTAATTCGCTTTGGTGCCAAACAAGGTTTAGTCAACGAAGATTTAGCTATTTTAGAGAGTGTTACGGCCATTAAGCGGGCTGGAGCCGACTTTATTATCACTTATTTCGCTAAGCGGCTTGCACAATTAGTACAATAAGTAATAGAATTGTCAGTTTTTAGATGATACCTTGCCACATGGTGCACAATCCAATATAGTAAAACTGATTGGTTTTTACCGATCGTTTCTAATTTTACGGAGATAGTAATGAATGTAATTCTTAAAAGTTTTACTGCAATAGCTTTAAGTCTTAGCGCTGCAACTGCTTTAGCGGCTCCCGTGTATTTAACCACACACAACAACACTGATGAAGAATCTAATGCTTTTGTTGCCGGCACGATACCTTCTCCATACCCCACAGCTCCTCACTCTACACGTCAAGTGTACTGGAACATGGTGAAAATCGCTTGTTACGGTCACAGCACAAATGGCAAATGCTCAGCTTTGATTAAAATGAAAACGAATACTCCTAATCCAGTGGAAGTAGGTAGTTTAACCATGGATTTAGCAACTGGTGATATCACTCCCAAAACTTTGACCGCGAATGGTTATACTGTAACAGTTAATGGTATTGCTGAAGCGTCTATTGCTAAAGATTAATCTGTTATACCCGCGAAAGCGGGTATCCCTCTCTTTGTAGGTTGGGTCATGACCCAACAATAATTTTCTTCTATATCACAAGATCTTTGTTGGGTCACGACCCAACCTACTCGATGATCCCAAAAATAGAAACGTAGCCTGTATTAGACGAGTCGTAATACAGGCTACACTCTACGCGTAAAATATTAATCATCCTGTTAAGCAGTATTGCAAAAACAAAAAAGCCACTTAAAAAGTGGCTTTTTCTATCATTTAAAAAATTACTTAGTAGGGACAGGTTGATCCATAACCCAAACAGCTTGGATACCTAATAAATCAGCACCGGCTTTGCCTGTAGCTGTAACATTGAAGGTACTAGTGCCTATAACATCCGTGCGATTAATACTTGGTTTATCAGCAGCAAATAAATGCGTATATCCTGCATCAAATCCAATAGTAGGTCTCCATTGATAA
>SCSO01000217.1 GCA_004297865.1 Legionella sp. | reverse complement strand
ATAAAAAGGTGGTCAGTATAAATTATATATTTTGGAAAGCGAATGTATTTTTTCTTGTTGGGTCTCGACCGAACCTTGTGTAGTAATGAATATGGAGAATATATTGCAAAGCGCATTCATGATGCTATTACTTTTTATTCTAAAGCGGCTAGGGATCCAAAGCTTGAACCTTTGGTTAATTTCCTGTTATGGGATTTGAAAATTAGTAATCAAACTCCTTCTATCATCAACCTCTTCACCTTGCCGCAGGGATGGTTTCGGCGTTTTTAAAACAACCCTAGGCTAAACTCCATTGCTTTTGTCAGGGCTGAATTTAATTACCCTCATCCGCCCTTTAGGCACCTTCTCCCTTGAAGGGAGAAGGGAGATCTAGGGTACAAAAAATTCGTGGGGATGCCTTAGGGTCAGATTCGATTGATTTTTTAAACTGTCATTCTTGGAATTTCGCTTGCGGTATTTTCTTGCAATTTTATTGCTTCCTGTTGATTTTTAAATAAGTGAGAAAATTTGCACCCACAATAGACAATATAGGCAAGAAGACCTAAGGCCCCTGTTACAAGGGTTCCTACCATTACTGCCGAAATTAAATAAGGTTGTTCAGGTATTTTTAACGGAGTAGTTGATAATAACAAATGCCCAAAACTTGCTCCAGCAATCTGACTGCCAATTACTTCGGCAAGAATAGCTACTTTTAAAAGGGTTGGCTCAGGTTTTAGTGGTATACCCTTGGTAGCCAAAGAGCCCACTGCTCCTCCTATTATTAAACCTAATAAACCCCCTAAAGCCATGTTACCTAAGCCACTTACTAATGCATAGCCGAGCATATCTAACTCTTTGTCATCGCTGGCCAACAAAATTTCCGCACCAATAGCTCCGTTTATTGCTCCTTGCAGGCCCACTACAACTGCTGAAACTGCGGAACTAATAGTTGCAGTACAGAGAGTATTGCCTAATGAATTATCGAAAAATTTCATCTCAACGTTTCCAAATTAAACCAAAGATCGGCATCTTCTCATATTTCAAAAATATCTCAATATTCAGGCGTAAAGCTTCAGTTTCATTTGCGGAATTGTATTATTTGCCATAGCTCTTCATCAAGGTGGTTGGATGGACCTAGAGCTTCTATCAAAGCCAGTTGGTGGCAATGGGCTCAACTGTCGATAGTCCAAGGTATTTCATACCAGTTGTCTATAATTTATTCTAAGTATCCACGCTTTATCTATTCGCTATATTCCCCTCTGAAAAGATGTTATTAATTAATTGCAATTAAAGAGTTTAAATTCGTTTTAAGGATGATGCGAATGAAAAAAGAATTCAGGAAGTTATTAGCTACAGCAATTGATAATTATTTAAATACGGCAAATTCTACAGAGCAAAAATTCATCTTACAAAAAAGAAAGGTGCCGGATAATTTGCTTGAGCAGATCAAAGCAGAATTAGCGCAGCAAAAAGGGTTAAAGATTACTGAAGTTACCCAAAGAATTATTGAAGAACAGAAATTAGAAGATGC
>SCSO01000020.1 GCA_004297865.1 Legionella sp. | reverse complement strand
GGCCAATTCCACCATTGCAATTGCAATAAGAAATCTATGGTGTCTTGATCAAAACGCGTTTTGATCATTTTGGCAGGGTTACCCCCAACAATTTCATAGGGGCCTATGTCTTTAGTCACTACAGCACCCGTGGCAATTATTGCGCCATCTCCAATATTTACTCCTGGCATTATGGTAGCACCATAGCCAATCCAAACATCATTACCTATAACCGTGTCTTTTTTCCGATTAGGTACGAAAGGCACTTCAGGCCAATAAGATTTGAAAATGACAAAAGGAAATGAGGAAAAACCATGTAAATCATGATTGCCACCATTCATTATAAATTTTACATTCGTAGCGATTTGACAAAATTTACCCAGAATTAATTTATCACCGATAAAGTCAAAATGATAAAGTACATTTTTTTCAAAATTGTTTATGTCTTCTGGATCATCATAATAAGTATAATCTCCCACAAGGATATTGGGATTTTTGATGATGTTCTTCAAAAATACCGTTCTTTGAGAGTTGGGTACAGGATATAGCTCTTCAGGTTTGGGATGCATGAGGTTTCTCTTTAATTAATCCAAAGACCAATCTATAGGTTCACGACCATGAGCTTTTAAAAACTCATTAGCTTTGGAAAAGTGCTGACAACCAAAGAAACCTTGATGTACCGAAAAAGGAGACGGGTGAGCAGCGGTTAAAATTAAATGCTTATTATCGCTAATTAAAGCTCGTTTATTTTTGGCATGAGCGCCCCAAAGCATAAATACTAGAGGCTGAGGATGATCATTAAGCCGACGAATGACATTATCGGTAAATTCAGTCCAACCAATTTTTGCATGGGATTGTGGCATATTTTGTTCAACGCTAAGGGACGTATTCAGTAACAAAACGCCTTGCTTAGCCCATTTTTCTAAACAACCATGGGAGGGAATAGGTAATTTTAAGTCGTTATGTAATTCTTTAAAAATATTCACTAAAGAGGGCGGTGGTTTAATCCCAGTCTTTACCGAAAAGGAAAGTCCATGTGCCTGGCCGGGGCCATGATAGGGATCCTGGCCTAAAATCACCACTTTTACGTCCTCAAAAGCAGTTTCTTTAAATGCATTAAAGATATCGTTGGCCGCAGGATAGATGATTTTTCCTGCCTGTTTTTGTTCCTCAAGAAAGCGCAAAATGTCTTTAAAATAAGGCTGTTGTTTTTCATTACCTAAAACATCGGTCCAAGTTTTTACAGATTCTGCCATGATCAATTCTTTGAGTGATTAGGGAACAGAATCCTAACATAATTAATCCATGAAAGTGAATCGATTGCCCTTTCAAAAGAGTTCACCCCTTGAAATTAATCGTTAATTTGGTACCATGTCCGGTCCGAAGTGGCCTAAGGTTAAGCCTTTTATGAAGATTATTGCGCTAATTTTATTGATGATAAGTACTTCGGGCTATAGTTTTTCTTGTTATGATCCGCAGCCGATTCAACAAAAACCTATTCAATTCGATAAAAAACGCATTGCTTTAACCCGCGAATATCAATTGTCTCATTATGGTATTGATTCCCAATCCATTGAAATTGAACCTAAAATGATAGTCTTACATTGGACTATGATAGACAATTTTGATTTAACCTTTCGCATTTTTAACCCCACAGAGCTGGCGAACTCCCGCAAAGAAGAATTACCTGGAGATTTAAATGTATCCACGCATTATTTAGTGGATCGTGATGGCAGTATCTATCAACTCATGCCAGAAAATTGGATGGCTAGGCATGTGATTGGTTTGAATCATAATGCCATTGGTATTGAAAACGTTGGGGGCGTGGATGGAAAGGATGATTTAACCGTTGCCCAAACGCAAGCCAATGCCTTTCTGGTGTGTTACTTGCAAAAGAAATATCCGCAAATCAAGCAAGTGATTGGTCATAATACGTACTTAAATTATAAAGACAGTCCTTTATGGCTTGAAAGAGATCCCAATTACCAAACAGATAAAACCGATCCAGGGCCCTCTTTTGTTGATCGCGTCAAAAAATTAATTGCTGATTCCCCACAGCAAGAGGCTAGAGTGTCTGATACAAACCGATCCATTCCGCAGTCCCAATCACGTGACCGGTCATAGCATTTAAAGCAGTATCCGCATCAACGCCATCGGATAAATTTAAAACCTTGTCTAAGGCATATAACTTAAAAACATAACGGTGAATACCTAGTGGTGGACAAGGTCCATTATATTGAGCTTTACCCCAACTATTTTGCGCTTGCCCTGCACCCACAGGTACCGGCGTTCCTGCTTCTAATTGGGTTAGTGAGATAGGAATATTAAATAGAATCCAATGCTGCCAAATTTTACCTGGTGCATCTGGATCATCCATGACCAAAGCTAAAGATTGCGTGTTGGCAGGAATATTATGCCACATTAAGGGAGGCGATAAATCTTTTCCATGACAAGTATATTCAACCGGGATCATTGAGTTCATGTTAAAAGCGGGGCTGCTAAGTGCAAATTCTGCAGCAAAACTGCAATTCGTTATTCCCAGTGTAAAGCAAAAAAGGGCGGCTAGCATTTTCATGTTATTACCTCCATTCAACTTTCATAAAGTAAGTGTAGCATTGATATAATTCGTGGCATAATCACCATTAAAAACTTGAGATAACTATGAATGCCTTATTTCATTTAGCTTTCCCTATACATGATTTTGCGCTCGCTAAACGTTTTTATGTGGATCAATTGGGCTGTGAACTGGGTCGTGAATCGGATCATGCACTCATTCTTAAATTAGGCGCACATCAAATCGTGGCGCATAAAATTGCGAGTAAGTTACCCGAGCAAGAGGGAATTTATCCGCGGCATTTTGGTTTAATATTTCTTGAGCATGAGGAGTTTCAGGCTTTTATTTCTAGGCTTAAGCAACACGACGTGCCGTTTGAAATTCCGGTTAAAACTAGGTTTGCACAAACGCCTTTAGAACATCACTCTTTTTTCTTAAAAGATCCGAGTAACAATCTCCTAGAGTTTAAATATTACACGCATCCGTCTGCTATTTTTGGTGAAAAAGAATATAAACAAATTGGTGATCAGGTTATGTTGGGTCGTGACCCAACATAACCATCCCATCATCGCATAATCACCGCGGCAGTCATCCGCGAAATACAAGTCAATTTGCCTTCTTCATTAAACAATTGAATATCCCAAACCTGAGTCGTGCGCCCCAAATGAATGGGCTTTGTAATCCCAGTCACAACACCCTCTTTAACCGAACGTAAATGATTAGCATTAATTTCTAAACCAACACAATACATTTTACTAATATCAATCACCGCATTCGCAGCCGTACTTGCAATCGTTTCGCCTAACACCACATTCGCTCCACCATGCAATATGCCTATTGGTTGTCGGTTACGTTCACTCACGGGCATAGTTGCTTTTAAAAAGTCGTCACCTATCTCGGTAAATTCAATGCCTAAAAATTCCGACATAGTGTTTTTGCCACGTTTGTTAAGGTCGGCAGTGGTTATCTCTTTAAACCAAATGGACATGAAGCTCTCCTGTAAATTCAAAAAATAAGATAAACTGTATTTCTGCGAAAACCAAGGATTTCATTTCTATAAGGATATTATTATGAACCATCTTAAATTATTTTTTATTGCTCTAGCAGTTTTTTTAATCAGCGATGCCTTGTGGTTAGGTTATATTACAAAGCATTTATATATCCAAAACTATCAACCTTGGTTGCGTCTAGAAAATGGGCAATTACAACCTTTATGGTGGGCAGCGGCACTTGTTTATTTACTATTAGGATTAGCGGTAAGTGTTTTTGTAGTTCCTTTAGCGTCTGGTTCTGTAGTAGCTGCG
>SCSO01000216.1 GCA_004297865.1 Legionella sp. | reverse complement strand
ATCTAGTTTTATCACTGATAAAATAGATTCGATAGGGGTCTGGGTATGCATATATTGAATGCAATTAATCATCAATGATTCTAATCTCACAAAGGAATCAAATATTTTGATGATTTTATCTTGTAAATATTGATTATTGAATTTACCAACCAGATCATTATCTTTTTCATCAAGGGCATATTTGAGTATTTTTTTGAGAATGCCCGTCATAATACAACCGAGCAAAAAACGCTCCATGTTGTACATATGCCGCATTACGAAAAGACTTTTTCTTATAGTGGCTACTAATCTGACCTGTTTATAATTTTTTAACTCGGCAATGATGCTTCCTGTTGGGCAAGAGGCTAAACCACTTAGCTTATGAGATAAGCTCATTTGGGGGATTTCTGATCCTTCAAAAAGTAATATTGCAAATTTATTTTCTTGCTCGCCCCAAATAGGCACGCTCACAAACAGTAAATCTGCTGCACCAACATTGGTGATTACCCGTTTATTGACATTGATATCGTAAGAATCGTCATTATTCTCTTTGATATAAGAGCTCATTCCATTTAAATTGCTACCGTGATTCAATGCCTCGTTATTACAAATGGAAGTAATTATTTCGCCATGAATGATTTTATCGGCATAGAGAAGAAAATTAGATTCATCAAACTGTTCCAGCATGGAGACATTAACCACATTAATCATTAACGAAATACATCGTCCTATGTCTTCGCTGTTATAAGCTAAATTGAGAAAAAAATCATAAGTGCCCGAAGCCGAAAATTTATTATTCGGCATACAAGAATGGAGAGGATTCTGTTTATAAAATTCCTTTAGGGCTGGTAGATCAGGGTAAGTATGTTTGGGAGACGTGTAACTGTATAGTCCTGCAGTAGCATCCATTCTCTTGCTCCGGGGTCTCATAAGTTACTCATAATACGTGATCACAAAAGAGAAGATCAATGGGGTCAGAATCGATTGATTTTTTATTTGCAATTTAGAGAAAGTTTGCGTTATAAACTTCAAACGAATCAACATAGACATTGGAGTCAGCAAAAGCATGGAAAAGATCATACTAGTAACCGGAACGTCCTCGGGCTTAGGATTAAGTTTAGCCATAAAACTTGCTGAACAAGGGCATATTGTTTATGCCAGCATGCGTAATCTTACAAAAGCAATTCAAATAAAGCAGTCGATAATAGAAAAAAATCTCAATATTCACTTAATCCAGATGGATGTGGAATCAACTGAAAGCGTCACTCAAGCGGTAGCAGCTATCCTTAAACAAGAAGGTCGAATTGATTGTCTGATCAACAATGCCGGGATGGGCTTTGTTGAAACTATAGAACAAGCTACCGAAGAAAAGATCAATCAGGTGATGAATATTAATTTTATGGGAATAGTGCGGACCATTAAAGCGGTAATGCCAACCATGCGTAAAGCTAAATCAGGGCAAATTATTAATGTTAGTTCTGTTGGTGGATTGATTGGACAACCTTTTAATGAGATTTATTGCGCTTCAAAATTTGCAGTTGAAGGTCTAACTGAAAGTATGGCCTGTTATATTCAGCCTAGTTTTAATATTAAATTCACTGTGATTGAACCCGGTGGCATTGTATCTGAGTTTGCTAACAATGTGATGAAAACGAGTCAAGTTCCTAATGACGCCAACACTGACGAATACTCTCCCCTATTTAAGGAATATTTCGAAGGCGCTAGAAAGCGTCTAGCTAAGTCAGGTACTGCGGTTTATCAAACCAGCGAGCAAGTGGCTGATTGTGTGGTAAGTGTGGTAAACAGTGAAAATCCACCATTAAGAATTAGAACGTCTGAATGGGCAAATGAGTTTTGCAAACTCAAAACGCAAGCAGATCCGACTGGAAATAAATCTGTTGCAACGGTTTATAAATTATTCTTAGCTCCGGAAACAGAGGCA
Organism: Legionella sp.; assembly: GCA_004297865.1. Taxonomy (GTDB): domain Bacteria; phylum Pseudomonadota; class Gammaproteobacteria; order Legionellales; family Legionellaceae; genus Legionella. The sequence continues at coordinate 5,499 of SCSO01000216.1, read as the reverse complement.
GTGGTTGTCTAGTTAGATTAACCTGGATCCCGTGGGCAAACCACGGGACATTGGGAAGTTAAAATTAATTCTTAGTAAGATTAATTTCAGCAACTCCAATAACGGTCATGGTATAGCCTTGAGCATACATTGATTTAGGAGTCACATCGCCCGTCTCAAGATCCAAAGTCTGACCCATTGATTTTATATAATGGCGAAACTGAGCATTTATGATACAATATATCATTTTTGTCATATAAATAGGTTTTATATAAATAGGTTTTATAGTGAAAACAATCACCCTTACTGTCTTCTTTGAAGGGACTATTTACAGCATTGAACAACGTAATAGTCATTTGTATCACTTCTTCCATGAAGATTGTGAGGGTCAACGCATTCGATCGCCCCTTGATCTTGTACAATTTCCGCAACTCACTCATTTTAAAATGGGTTTTGATGGTTGTGGCGTTGCTTTTGGGCTTCCAGGATTGTTATTCGGATCCGGATTAGACTCTCAATACAATGTAGTAGAAAGCGTGGTTAAAGCACTGATTAAGTCCGGAGCTCAAGTCAAACTAAATTGTATTGGTCTCAGCCGAGGTGGTGTTGCCTGTTTATTATTAGCGAAAAAACTAGGGGCTATCGATTTAGCTCATTTGGAAACTAAATTACTGCTGCTTGATCCTGTTCCTGGCAACTCGTTGCTGGCCGCCCGAAAGGATTTTTTTAGTAAAACTTTGGCCAATCAGGCAATGGATGTATCTAATTCGAGAAATTTGACTTCCGTACACACCATCTATCCCTACCAAGAGGCAGGAGATGATTATCCAGGGCTAGATGATAAGGTGGTCGCCCTTATGCAAATCCCAATACGCCCGACTTATCCTCCACAATGTGTAGTCAACGAAGAAGTCATCATTGGAGCCCATTTGAATGCATTCCAAGATGAGTCGACTGCAGCTGAACAAGTCCATGCCCTTCATGGGGTTGATTCAGTTCCTATTATTAGGCAATTAAGTAAAGAAATCATCGGTGGTTTTTTACAGCAAATGGGGGCCTTATCCCAAATGGGACAAGACAATATAAAACCGGTTATTGCCTCACGTTTTCAGGCAGAACAAGTGAAATGGACGACTTGGCTTAAAAGCATTATGAAAGACATTATTCCTAAAGATCGACCATTTCATTCTCAAGATAACTCTCGACTTTCTGCCAGCAATACAGGACTTTTTTTAAATAAAATTCATCGTGATTTAGTGCCGGGAGCTGAAATCACACCGGATAATCTTTGTTTAAAGATTGTACCAGAACGAGTCAAACCCATTATTGCAAAAACTCCCCTATCCAAGAAAATTCTCCTGGATTTTATCCAGGTTATTAAATCCCAAATGACTTTATACGCGCAGTTGAATAAAAAAAGTAAATTAGCAGACAAAATTGCTAACGATCTTCAAGAAAAATCATTTACTGAGGAAGAATTAAGTTTCGTATTAAGAGATATACTTGCCCTGCAATTACAGCAAGAATCCTATTCAGCATGGTTTTTTAGCCCAATTTCATGGAACGATGTTGTCATGAATAAATTAAATACCAGTGAATTTGCGCCGATTCGGCTCTGCATCCGCCCGGATGGAAATCCTGTCAAGATGACTGATTTACGTTGTTACGTTCTTGGAAAAGACGTTCCAAGTTATTTTGCACCCCAGAATGAAAACGAGAATTTATCAGCCCTAGAACAAACCCCAACAGGAACTGATAGATATCCGTCCCTCATTTAAAATCAATGGGGGCAAACTCGATTGATTTTCTGTATAATAGTTAAGTGTCTTTGTTAGGTGTTTTTTATGTATGCAAAAGTTTTCTTTCCTAAAAGTGAGTCTATTGATCAACAAAAGCCTGCTCGTACTGCGGACGAACTGCAGAAGATGCAGAATCTGCTAAACCAGAAGCGTATAGAATTAATCTTTGGCAATTATAAAGTGGATGTCCTTTTCCAAGAAAATAATATTCGAGTGTCCAATTTAAATTCCAATGGGGTAATGCGTACCTGTGCGTTAGTTGATTTCGTATTGCCAGTTCCAGACTGGTTAAAAGCGACTCATGAGAAAATTTATGCGGGCGCATCTATTGGTCAAGCCATTAAAGAAGATGGTTTTGAATTATCTAAAGAACCTGTTTATTTCGGTATAACCGAATTACCGGAAATCGCGCGAAAGAACATGGAAACAAATGAAAACTCCGCCGCGGTGCATATCTATCAGCTGAAGGTTAGCAGCAATCCCCAATCCTCCGAATCCTTTTTGTATTGCACTATCGTTGAGCTTCATAGTCCCTTATATCTTACCCTTGGTGACTTGCGGGCTTTATACCCCCAAGACACTCTAAAATACAACACCGTAACTGACTCTGTACAACAGCATTTAAATACTTTAAGTCAAATTGATGAGTTGATCCCCTCATCAAGTAACGAGCATAAATAAAAAATCAATCGAGTCTGACCTATTGATCTCATTGATCGACTCGATTGATCTATTTGTTATAACAAAAGACACCAGTTTGGTGTGTTATTATCATCATCGTTTGATTTTGTCGCACACTTGACAAACTCACTAGCATCAATTATTTCCCCACCTACATTCATATTTCCTTTATCATCAAAGGTCATACTCAATTTTCCTATAGGAAAAAGTGACTTAGGAATCTTTGCAGCTTCCGCTGCTTCTAGTAACAAGCCTTGCGGTTCATTATCGAACCACAAATTGGTATTTACATCTGCGTCTCTAAGTAAAGCATCTAACTTGTTCATAAAACCAAGTGACCACATTGGATTTGACTCTGCAAGCCGCTCGAGTGCTCTGGTTCGATTCATTGTTTCCTGTACAGCCATAAACGAGGGCAATCTTTGTGTGCTAGCAGCTAGTGCAGCAGGCAGTACTTCCCCGTTAAGAATTTGAGCCCAATAATAAGACGCGGCGGTACGTTGCATATCAGTAATTTTCATTGACTACCTCGGTTGAGTAAAAAATATGGACCAATAAGGGTCGGCATTATACTTGATCAAATTATTTGATCAATGGATAAAATGGTGCCAATCATACGATCAACGGGGTCAGACTCTGAGGCATCCCCATGAATTTTTGGTACCCTAGCTCTCCCTTCTCCCTTCAAGGGAGAAGGTGCCCAGAGGGCGGATGAGGGTAATTAAATTTAGCCCTGACGAAAGCAATGGAGTTTAGCCTAGGGTTGTTTTAAAAGCGCCGAAACCATCCCTGCGGCTCGGTTGCGCACATCCATGTGCGCAAACGTTTTAAAACAACCCTAGGCTAAACCCCATTGCCGAGAGATTGTACTGATACCTTTTTTTGTGTCCTTCTTCGACTATTGAATAATATAAAAAACCCGGACGTTCAGTAAAACCTGCCTTACCCTTTTATAATTCATGGGGATGCCTCAGAGTCTGCCCCCATTGATCGCAAAATTATCAAGACAAACGTTAATGAGGCTGTAATATTGAAATCTTAGTATTCAATACGATATTACCCACCAATATGAATGCAATACAATCTACCTGTGCAAATAACTATCCAAGGGTTTTAAAGATGTCATTTCATTTTTTTAAAACTAAACCACCTGTTAATGATCAGTTCAAAACCATCATGTCAAAATTGTTGGCTTACTGCGGGTGGAGTTATAGTTTTTGGCAAGGTTGGTTCCGTCATCATAATGAATTTATTCAATCACTTCTGGAAGATAAAGAATTAAGTACGGTAGAACAAATAAGGCAAAAGTTCATTGAATATGTTCAACTCCAACATGCATCAATAGATATGGAAGGTGATTTTGCAAAAATTTGTCGATATTTAAAGGTAGAAATTCCAGATGAGGCTAAGAAGAGACCCTACCTGTTATCGACTTTGTTAGAATATACCGCTCCTTTGCAGCAGGTATTGACCTATGAACCCCAAAATATTGGGGTTTATCCCATAGGGTTTTAGTGAATGGTACTACTAAGTTAAGCTAAGCCACCCTGAAGGAACCCACGAATTATAAAAAGAAAAGGCAGTTTTTACTGAACGTGCGGGTTTTTTATATTATTCAATAGTCGAAGAAGGACACAAAAAAAGGGTATCAGGACAATCTCTCGGCAATGGGGTTTAGCCTAGGGTACAAAAAATTCATGGGGATGCCTCAGAGTCTGATTGATTTATCTGGTTTGGTAATACCCTATTTTTATGGTAATTTGCCGAACTAATCTATCAAATCAATTTGTTGACCATGAAACACCGCATTAAGCCTCAGTTATTTCCTTATCATAAATTAGAGCAAAAAAGTAGTTATGCCAGTTTCACGTATCGCTACGAGAAAATTAAAAAATTCAACCTCACCCTTAGCAAAGCCTTTGTCGCGGACTATTTCGGACATGACGATATACAGAACTTTACACTACGGCGAGACAAAGCCCTTGAAGTTAGTATTAAATGAAAGAAAAGAGTCTGCGGAAAATAATATTACAATAAATCCTTGACCCTATTGTTGCTATATACCCTATCTTTGTATTAAGGAGGAAATACGATGACTCAATGGTTCGTAAAAGACTTAAGCCAAATTACCGGTGTTTCGGTGCAAACCCTGCATCATTATGACCGTATTGGTTTACTGAAGCCGTCCTTGCGACAGCTCAATGGGTATCGTGTTTACTCCGAAAAGGATTTATTGAAATTACAGCAGATTATTGCCTTGAAGTTTTTTGGTTTTGAGTTATCAAAAATTAAAGCCTTGCTCTCTGCAGAACATGATGCATTGAAGCATTTTGCAGCCCAAGCCCAAGTCTTGGACAAACAAGCAGCGGCGATGGCTGCAGGGGCTAAAACTTTAAGAAGCATTGTTGATTCTGTTGATGCCAATCAATCCATTCCTTGGGAAACCATTATTCAATTAATAGAGGTATATAAAATGGCCGAACATCTTGAACATGATTGGGTTAAAGAAATATTCACGCCAGATGAATTAACGCAGTATGTTACCTTTGAAAAGGAAATGAAAGCCGCCAATAAAGCGGAGTTTCAGAAACAATGGCAACAATTAGTGGATGAGCTGAAACAAAATATGAAACATGATCCTAATTCCATAATAGGTATCCAAACAGGAAAAAACTACATGGAATGGGTTAATGGGATATATGGTAAAAAATACGCTCATTTGCGAACTAAAAAATGGGAAAAAGGATTTGGGGAAGGAAAAGGTCTTGATGAAATTGGCTTAACTCCTGAGCTGATGGCCTGGTTAGAAAAGGCTTTGGATGCCTATTGGAAAGATAGGCTTTATAACATTCTGGCACAAGTTGGGAAAACACCTTCAACAACCGTATTAACTCTGTGGAATAAAGCCTTAGATGATATGTATGGTGAAGAAACACCACGGAAATATGCGGTTTATGAAATCGCATTGAATGATGAGAAGGTCAGCCCAGAAGCCAAAGCTTGGCTTAAAGCTCTCTTAGATTCTTAAAAAAAATCAATG
>SCSO01000215.1 GCA_004297865.1 Legionella sp. | reverse complement strand
ATGGTTTCAATCAAACCAGACAATTCGGAAGGTTCTACATCAGGTAAACGATAACCTAAACCAATTTGACGTTCCCGTTGCGCACGTTTGGCTTTTTCTTTGGGGCCGGTGGTCATTAAGGTATAAATCTTATCCACCAACGCGCGAAACTCGGGGGTTTCGGGATCACGTGGTTGCGGTAATGTCACTGGCAATTCTGCGCGAATATAACCTGGATCATTACCAAAGATCACAATGCGATCGGCCAAGGTCGCCGCTTCTTCAATATTATGGGTTACCAATAATATGCCGTTAGTATTCGTCTTTTTTTCTTTCCATAATTCCAACAAGTCGGATTTCAAGTTTTCTGCGGTTAATACATCCAAAGCAGAGAAAGGCTCATCCATTAACAACACATCCGGATTGATGACTAAGGCTCTCGCAAAACCTACACGTTGCCGCATACCGCCAGATAATTCTTTAGGGAAGGCGGATTCGAAACCATCCAAGCCGATAATATCAATGGCTTCAATGGCGCGATGGCGACGTTCTTCACGACCCACACCTTGAGCTTCTAAACCCAATTCCACATTTTCTAGCACGGTTAACCAAGGCATGAGGGCAAAGGATTGAAACACCATAGCAATACCTGCAACAGGACGAGTAACAGGTTTTCCTCTGTACGTCACGGAACCACCCGAAGGTGCGACTAATCCTGCGATGATCCGTAATAAAGTGGATTTACCCGAACCGGATTTGCCTAACAAAGCGACTATCTCGCCTTCTTGGAGTTTAAAATTAACATCTTCTAAAACCAGCAAATTTTGTGCTGATGCTTTTTTAAAAGATTTGGTTAAATGCTCTATGGCAATAATTGTTTCAGACATAGGGGCCTCAATTAAAATTAAAACGCTCTTCCGCTAAGCGATATAAGGGACGCCAAATCAAATGATTAAAGGCTAATACGTATAGACACATCATTGCCGTACCTAAAGCAATTTTAGGAAAGTCCCCTGCAGTAGTACTGGCTTGGATGTATTCTCCTAAGCCTGTGGCCTTCAAAGTAGTATCACCCCAACTAACCCATTCCGCCACAATACTCGCGTTCCAAGCACCGCCTGCGGCAGTAATGGCACCCGTAATATAAAAAGGGAAGACGCCGGGTAAAGCTAATTTTTTCCACCATAACCAACCTTTCAAACCAAAATTATCAGCCGCAAGATACAATTCGCGAGGAATAGTTGATGCGCCTGCAATGACATTAAATAAAATATACCATTGTGTACCTAAAATCATGAGCGGTGTAACCCAGATTTCCACGCTCAAGTTGAAACGAACGATCGCAATGACGAAAAGCGGATAAAATAAATTCGCTGGAAAGGCCGCAACAAATTGAATTACGGGCTGAATTTTTTGCGCAATACGCGGACGTAAACCAATCCATACACCTACAGGAATCCAGACCAGAGAACTTAAAACAATTAACACAATCACGCGCGTGCCAGTTGCCATACCTAATAGAAACACATGTAAAATATCACTGACTTTTAACTCGGCAAGAATGAATTTCAGTAAGAGCCAACCCGAGCTTAAAATCACCAAAAGAACAAGGGCACCCCAAAAACGATCCCAATTTTTTTGTCTCTTAATATTAATTTCTTTTACGGCGCGGGGTTTACCTATTCTTAACCAACGCGCATTAACAAAACTCTCAGTTAAAATACCGATGGCACCTGTAACGCGTCTCATCAAACGACTACTACGCATTAAGTCGATAAGCCAAGATTGATACTCTGTCTCGTCGGGAGATTGTTCTACTTTAAATTTTTCTGACCATGCAATTAAAGGTCTAAAGAGAATTTGATCATATAAAAAAATCACGATCATCATCGTAATGATGGCATAACCCACCGCATGCAAATCACGCTCAGCAATGGCTAAAGCAATATAAGAGCCTACACCAGGTAAACGAATATTTTGGTGAGCAACCGAGATGGCCTCTGATAACACCACGAAAAACCAACTGGCTGACATGGAAATCATCATATTCCATAACAAACCAGACATTGAGAAGGGGACTTCCACCTTCCAAAAACGTTGCCAGGCAGAAAGACGGAACATAGAAGACACTTCTATTAAATCATGGGGAATGGTTTTCAACGATTGATAAAAACCAAAAGTCATATTCCACACTTGCGCACTGAAAATCGCAAAAATAGAGGCGCATTCAGGACCTAATAAACTATTAGGGAAAAGATGAATGAAGCCAGTTACTGTAATGGATAAAAAACTTAAAACGGGGATGGATTGTAAGACGTCAATTGCAGGGACAATGATTTGCTCGGCACGACGATTTTTAGCGGCTAATGCACCTACGATAAAAGTAAATAAAATTGAAAAAATTAAAGCAATAAACATGCGTAATACCGTACGCAAGGCATAAAAAGGGAGATTAGCTGGCGCTAAGGAAATAGGAATTTGATCGCCCAATTGATAAGGCGTGGCCATTTGTGAGCCTGCCCAACCGAGAAAAAACAAGACCGCGAAGGTGATAATGAGTAAAAGAATATCCCAACGGTTGATAAAGCGCCCAATATTATCAGGGCTAGCAAAGTAAAAACGACTGTTACGCACTGTGCTCCCCCTTTAGCTTTATCATTCAGTAAAATACCATATTTGCCGGTTAATCGGTATATATAAGTGTGCAAAAATCAAATACTTGCGCAAATATTGAACTTTATCGTAGGCAAAGGGTCTAATATTATGAGCATTCGCCCCTGGATGCTCCGCCCCGCCTCCCCCTCTTTTTGCGGGGCCTGTGTTAGGATCTATTCCCGACACCCAATTTGCCCCGGTATTTTTTACCGGGGATTTTTTTATCTATAAAAAATGACTACACTGTATAGACCCATACCTAATGAACAGTATCATGAATAAAAAACTATCTATTTTACCAGTACTTACTTTAGCGCTAGGCATGTCTTACGCGCAAACTCCTCCTGATACTGCGCAATTAGCAGTTTGGGCCAATGAAGCAGTTGTTGCCACCTATACGTATGATTATAAAAATTATTTATCGCAACAAAAAGAGATCGCGAAATATTTCACTTCTTCCGGCTGGATTAATTACACTAAAGCGCTCAATGAATCCAAGTTGCCGGAATCCGTACAAAAAAACGCATACTACGTCAGCGCTGTAGCCACCAAACCACCTAAAATGGTGACGTTGGATCCTACGCATTGGCAAGCAGTTATGCCTGTTTTAGTGGTGTATGAAAATCCTCAATATCAACAACAGCAAAATTTAAAAGTAGTGGTAAATTTTAGTGTGGCGCCTTCAGGTCAAGGCGTAAGAGGGTATAGCATTAGCAGTTTGCAAGCGACCGCTATCGATCCTCCTTGCCAGTGTCCAACTAAAAAAGGAAATGGAAAATCCTAATACCTAAGCACAAACAACTTTGTTAATCTTGCCTTCATTGTGCCGATAGATTTTTTTGGATATTGCAAAAAATAAAAGCGGAAATCTCGCAAAATAAATCGCAATCGGTATAATCACCTCCATAACAATGATAAAAAAAGGAAGCGCAATGATTGCAAAAACACCACTTCATGCCACTCACATTTCTTGTGGCGCAAAAATGGTTGATTTTCATGGTTGGGATATGCCTTTGCATTACGGTTCACAATTGAATGAACATCATCAAGTGCGTCGTGATGCAGGCGTTTTTGATGTGTCGCATATGACCATTGTAGATATCCTCGGCGCTGGTGGTCGACAATTTTTACGTAAACTTCTCACCAATGATGTTGATCAATTAACTCATAATGGTAAAGCCTTTTATAGCTGCATGTGCAATGAACATGGCGGCATTATTGACGATTTGATTGTTTATCAACGCGCTTCTGATAATTATCGTGTGATTTTAAATTCCGCCACGCGACAAAATGATATCAAGTGGATTCGTGAAAAAAGCGCGGGCTTTTCTGTAGGCTTACAAGAGCGTCTTGAACTGTCGATGATCGCAGTACAAGGTCCCGAAGCGATTGCGAAAACTTTAACCGTACTTACTCCAGGACAGATTGATGCGGTGTCTACACTTACTCCTTTTGAATGTGTGGATGTGGATAGTTGGTTTTTTGCGCGTACAGGTTATACCGGGGAAGATGGGTTTGAAATCATTGTTCCTAAAGAACAAGTTGTCAGTTTGTGGAATGACTTACTCAAAGCAGGAGTAAAACCCTGTGGTCTAGCGGCTCGCGACACCTTGCGTTTAGAAGCGGGTATGTTGCTGTATGGACAAGATATGGATGAAACCATCACACCTTTAGAATCTGGTCTTGCGTGGACGGTGAAATGGGATCCTCAGGATCGTGATTTCATCGGTATGGGGGCATTACTATCACAAAAAATTGCGGGCGTTCGTCGCAAAATGGTGGGGCTTACTTTGTTAGATAAAGGCATTATGCGTAGTGGACAACGGGTTGTTATTGAAGGGGCTGCCGATGGTATTATAACCAGCGGTAGTTATTCGCCCACTTTAGATCAATCCATTGCCTTGGCGCGAGTTCCAGTAGCAACGGGCGAGCAAGTGCTGGTGGATATTCGCGGTAAATTAATCCCTGCAAAAGTAGGCAAACCCAGATTTGTAAAACAAGGTCAGGCTATTTAATCATTAGAAAAACAAAAATAATAAGGATACAACAATGAATGATTTAAAATTCACTGCCACACATGAATGGTTAAAAACAAATAAAGATGAAGTGGTAGTCGGAATTACCGAACACGCTCAAGAATTATTGGGTGATATGGTGTTTGTTGAATTACCGGAAGTAGGTGAAGTGTTTAAGACAGGTGATGAATTAGGCGTAGTGGAATCAGTCAAAGCAGCTTCAGATTTTTATGCACCGGTTAGCGGCATTATCACTGCAATCAATGGAGCAGTAGTAGAAAATCCTGCTTTAGTAAACAGCGCTCCTTATGGCGAAGGTTGGTTGGTTAAAATGAAACCCAGCTCTCCTAATGAAATAGAAAATTTATTAAACGCCGAGCAATATCAAAATGAGATAGACGAAGGACATTAATCATGCCGTATATTCCACACACCAACAAAGACAAGGAAGAAATGCTTGCTGCTATAGGCGTAAGCGATATTCAAAGTTTATTTGATGAGATTCCTCAATCCTTACAATATGACGGGTTTCAAAATATTCCTGAGGGAATTAACGAAATGGATTTGCTGAAAGAAACCCAAACCTTAGCAAATAAAAATCACAATGGTCTCTGTTTTATGGGCGCAGGATGCTATGACCATCACATTCCTGCGGCTGTGTGGGATATTACTTCTCGCGGCGAGTTTTTAACGGCTTACACACCCTATCAAGCAGAAGCCAGTCAGGGTACTTTACAATTATTGTATGAATTCCAAACAATGATTTGTGAATTAACCGGCATGGATGTTGCCAATGCGTCCATGTACGATGGGGCAACCGCTTTAGCCGAAGCGTTACTAATGGCTGTGCGAGTCAATAAGCACAGTAAAACCAATCGAGTGTTGATTGCAGGTACAATACATCCATTTTATCGCGAGACGGTAGAAACGATTGTTGGTACGCAACATATTGAAGTGATTACTCTACCATTTGATGAGCAACAGGGAATTACCCCACTCTCCGCGTTAGAACAATACACGAATGAAGACATTACGGCTTTAGTCATTGCGCAACCGAATTTTTTCGGATGTTTAGAGCAAGTGAATGCCATTTGTGATTGGGCCTATGAGAATAAAATCATTACCGTAGGTTGTGTTAATCCCGTTTCATTAGCGCTTTTTGAACCACCAGGTTCTTGGGGTAAACATGGTGTAGATATCGCGTGTGGTGAAGGTCAGCCCTTTGGTTCACCTATGGCATCGGGTGGTCCTTATTTTGGTTTTCTTAGTACCCGCATGGCGCATGTGCGACAAATGCCAGGACGTATTATTGGTTGTACCGTGGACAAAGACGGTAAAAGAGGTTTTAGTCTGACCTTACAAGCGCGTGAACAACATATACGTCGTGCAAAGGCGACTTCAAATATCTGTACTAATCAAGGCTTATTGGTTACTGCAGCAGCAATCCATATGAGTCTTTTAGGTGCGGAAGGATTACGACAAGTCGCCAATCAATGTCATCAAAATACTCATGAGCTTGTGGAAGCCTTGACACAAATTAAAGGGGTAGAACAAGTATTCACCGCTCCCTATTTTCATGAAGCCTTCTTAAAACTGAATCAACCCGTTGATAAAGTGTTGCACCAATTATTAGAGAAAGGAATTAACGGTGGCTTTGCTCCGACAGAATATTATCCGCAATTCCCCAACGCCGTATTAGTTTGTGCCACAGAAATGCGCACGGCAGAGGATATTGCGCGATACACGCAAGCTTTAACTGAAATTTTGTCCTGAGGTGTCTCATGTTTCTTGTGCAATTAACTTATAAAACATCCATCAATGAAGTGGACAAATATTTACAGGCTCATCGCGAGTTTCTTGATTATCATTACAAGCAAGGTTTGTTAGTGCTTTCTGGTCCTATGAAGCCGCGCACTGGCGGAATCATTCTTGCTGCCACGCAAGATCGTGCCTTCCTTGAAGCAGTATTTAAAGAAGATCCCTACTACTTAGCGGAAATCGCGGATTATGAATTCATTGAATTTACTCCGGTGAAATACCGTGAAGAACTTAAAGAACTTATTCAAAAAACGGAAACCACATTATGTTAATTTTTGAATTATCAACAGAGGGTCGTCAGGCTAGAGCCCAAGCCCCTAAAATAACTGACAGCAAATTTCCGATTCCCAAAGAATTTCAAAGAAAGAATCCCCCTAAAATGCCGGAGTGCTCTGAGCTAGAAGTTGTTCGTCATTTTACAGGTCTGTCACAAAAGAATTTTTCTATAGATTCGAATATGTATCCTCTAGGATCTTGTACTATGAAATACAATCCTCGGGGAGTACACAAAGCGGCATCTACCCCAGGTTTTCTTAATCGACATCCAATGACTCCTGAAAAAGATAGTCAAGGCTACTTGGAAATTATTTATAACTTGCAAAATTACATTGCAGAAATCACGGGTATGGAAGGCGTGTCACTAACGCCGATGGCGGGTTCTCAAGGAGAATTTGCTGGAGTTGCGATGATCAAGGCTTATCATCAATCAAGAGGTGATACTGCGCGCGATGAAATTTTAATTCCTGATGCCGCGCATGGTACCAATCCAGCGTCTGCAGTGATGTGTGGTTATAAAGTCGTGGAGATTGCTACAGGAGCTGATGGCGATATCGATTTAGAAGAATTAAAAAGTAAAGTGGGACCGCGTACGGCAGCGATTATGCTGACTAACCCATCCACTTTGGGCTTATTTATGCGCCAAATTAAGGAAATTGCGAGTGTGGTGCATCAAGCTGGTGGTCTTCTCTATTACGATGGTGCTAATTTAAACGCAATCTTAGGTAAGGTAAGACCAGGTGACATGGGCTTTGACGTCATGCATTTGAACTTACACAAGACTTTTGCTACGCCTCATGGGGGTGGTGGTCCAGGTGCAGGTCCAGTAGCTGTGGGTAAGCGTTTGGTTCCTTATATGCCTTTACCTATTGTGAAAAAAAACGCGTCAGGTTATCAATGGGCTACACGCCAAGATTATCCTATGACTATTGGACGTTTATCTTGCTTTATGGGTAATGCGGGCATTTTACTGCGAGCTTATTTCTATATGCGGGTTTTAGGTAAAGAAGGTTTGTTGCGGGTGTCGGAATATGCCACTCTAAATGCCAATTACTTGTTGAAAGAATTAAGTAAAGTGGGCTATACCCCTGCTTATCCTAAGCGTCGTGCATCGCATGAGTTTATTATTACTCTAAGTCCGGAAAAACGGAATTATGGGGTTAATGCTATGGATTTGGCTAAACGGCTATTAGATTATGGTTATCATGCCCCGACCACGTATTTCCCTTTATTAGTTCCTGAATGTTTGTTGATTGAACCGACAGAAACGGAAAGTAAAAAAACCTTGGATGGCTTTGTGCAGGCTATGAAAACCATTCGTCAGGAAGCCATAGATAATCCTGATCTCTTGAGAGAGGCACCACATACTTTGCCTGTCAGACGCTTGGATGATGTAAAAGCAGCTAGAGAATTGGACTTGAATTATTATTATAAGGGTAAAGAGTAGAAAGGACTCGGGATGAGGGGGGATTCATTTTTACTGTAGCCTGTATTAGACGAAGTCGTAATACAGGAATATATACCCCAATACCCATCAAATAGTTAAATCACCCACATCAATTAGAATAGCCTGTATTACGACTTCGTCTAATACAGGCTAGGTCTCTGAGCCAAAATAAAGTAGGTTGGGTCATGACCCAACATAACCATCTGATTTAAAACATATATTTCTGGATACCGCAGCAAGCCCCGGTACATCATGGTATTTTTATAAATAGAGAAGTTACGCTCACAAACCAATCTAAAACCAAAATGAATCAAAATAATCCAATAAGAATTGATTTAGATCTATCCAATGTGATAAAATCGGCCACAACGTACAAATTCTATATTCGAGGAGCATTGCAGAGCAATGCTCCGAAATGATGGAGTAATGTAGATTGGTGTTCAGGACCAACCTACATCGTTATCCCAATTCCAACCCAGCAAATCGCATAAAGGATAAATATTATGATGAAGACAAGATCTAAAGCTAAGGTTATATCTCAATCCGAAGCAAACCAAGGGCAAACAGTTCAAAACCAAGCTCAAACAACGCAGATTTCATCTGAAAATCAGGCAAGAATTCACCAAACTTTTATACGAACCCTTGCCCTCGCAAAAGAAGCATTAGACCGCTATAATGTATTTTCTGCTAATGTAGATCCCGAATCAAATGATGAATTTCAACAACTTGTACAAGCAGAAGCATCTCAGGCTTTAGCAGAGGTTTGCTCGCATCAAGAAAGTGCAAGAAATATGATTAGGGTATATGGAAAAGAGGCCTGTATTCTGCCGCAATCAGTTGATTTATCTGAACGAAACACTCCTCCTTTAGTTCCAGCTTCTGAGGCAGAAAGTTCAAGGATTTATCCGAGCAGCACCTTTCCATTTTTTGCGGCTGTTCCTCAGAGTTTAGCTCAACAACAAGCAGAAGCGGAACTGATTGAGAGTTTAGGCGAGTATATCTCACAATTATAGAAGAGCAATGCTTTGAAATAATTGATTAATGTAGGTTGGTGCTGAACACAGAACCAACCTACAACTCTATTTTAAACCCAACTCCACCAAACGTTCATACAAATATTCCTTCGCGGTTTTATCTGCTGACAGACGCACTTTAGGATCTGGATGTAAAAACAAAGGTAGGGATAAACGCGCGGTATTGCTATTCTCAGGATTAACCACCCGATGGGTTGTTGAACGATAATAATTGTCAGTGGCTAAATCCAACATATCACCAATATTAACCACAATACTTTCTTTAGTGCAGGGTACTTCATGCCATTGATTAAAATTATCTTTGACTTGTAGTCCTGAACTTGTGGCACCCACT
>SCSO01000019.1 GCA_004297865.1 Legionella sp. | reverse complement strand
GGTGCGTTTATTAAAGGGTATGTAGGCGCTGGCACTATAACTGATGGCCAATTAAATGATGAAGATTTCCCTGCCGGGACTGCTTATTCCAATACCTTTAGCAATGCGATAGGCAATTTGTCGTATGCCACCGTTGACTTGGGTTATACCTTTTTAAAAAATGTATTTGGCATGACCGGAATATTTATTGGTTATAACTATTATGCCCCCAATGTAAACATTTATAACTGCACTCAAGTTGCTGGATCTGATGTGTGCGTTCCCTCCAATGAGCTGACTAATTTACTCGTGCTTAGTGAATTTGATCAATGGAATTCAGTACGTCTAGGTTTAAATTCAGAATTCAGTCTCAGCAATCAAATCAGTTTAAGCTCAGATGTTGCCTATCTACCCTACGTTCGTTTTTCTGGCCTAGACATGCATAATGCTCGCGCTTTAGTTGGGCCTGAAACTGCAAATCGGGGTGATGGCGCTATGTTGGAGGCCATTTTAAATTATCAAATTAGTAATTTTTGGAATATAGGTTTGGGCGGACGCTATTGGATGTGGAATATGCGAAATGGCCAAGTTCTTTTTGATTTTCTTGGAGACACGGACGAGTTAATCACCGAACCTGCGCGTTTTAATGCGGATCGTTACGGAGTGTTTTTGCAAGTCAACTATCATCCTAAGCAATCGACCCTTATACAAAGTGAATCTGCACCAAGTTGGAAAGGCATTTTTATAGGTGGCAGTGTCGGTGGGGTTTGGAGTCATAGTTATTGGTCGGATCCTTTTGCCTCCACACCAGCTGCTCCCGGTTATTTTAATGTGTCAGGATTTGGCGATGACATTTATGCAACAGGCGCTTTAGGTGGAGTAGAGCTTCGCCTTAGTGGGCAAACTGGCCAATTGGTATATGGTGTTGCAGCTAATATCAGTGGTGCGAATATTCGTGGCGAAAATACTTTATTTTCGGGGTTAAGCGGAATTAATGGACAAGAGATTTCTAATTATTTAATGACAATTGTGGCGAGAGTAGGTACGCCATTGAATCGTAGTCTTTTTTATATCAATGCAGGTCGAGCGGTGTTGCACACGGAATACAACATCAATGCGAATAACAATGTGGTGACTTTAGGCGTTGGAAGTCAAACGATCAAACGATGGGGGTGGACAGGAGGAGTGGGTGTTGAATATGCGTTCAATGATTCTTGGAGTACTAATGTAGAATATGATTATGTCCGTATTCCCAATGCTAATCTGTCATTCCCAGCAGTTGAGTTGAACAATGACCAACCAATTTCAGCGTATAAAAATATGAATCTTTTTAAAGTGGGATTTAATTATAAGGTTTTTGCGTAAATCTAAACCTACGTGACTAGTTGAGACACGTAGGGAAATTTATCATTGTAGGTTGGGTCGCGACCCAACAAAGATCTTTTGAAATAGAGGAAAATTATTGTTGGGTCATGACCCAACCTACATTTTTTAAAAAATCGTGGATCACTCAGGCAGCGATCCAACATAAGATTGCATTAAATAAATAAAGCAATCATTTCAGACTTAAGTTCTTCCTGTGGTGTACCTTTGTTAGCTAGCGACAACATTTCATTAGTAGTACCTTTTTGCCCCTTATCTTTGGCAAATAAAGTATTCGAATTCACTTCTTTTTCTTTTCCATTTTCTTTATTACACAAAGCTAACATTTTTAATCCCCTATAAAATTTTATCCATTATATGTCTCTGAAAAGACAGCGCATATTACCATTTCGGTATTAGCCGTCAACTGAAATTCATTTGCATTCATTGCTCAAAGAAAAGCATTAACTTGACAATGCAGTCTATAACTTCGTAGGCTCATTATTGTTATTTATCATTAAAGGGAGTTAGTGATGAAACGAAAATCTGAAAAACCAAAAACAAAAGAAAAGCAAATAACTCAGTCAGACATATTTTATGCGGTGAATTATTCAGGACGGAAAGACTACATTCTTGAACAAATAGCCAAAATCCCCGCATTAGATATCAATTACCACGATTATTACACAGGTTCCCTTATCGAGTTGTTGAAAACAAAAAATGATCCCGATCTTTTGCGAGCAGCCTATAAAAAATTTCCTCCAGAACAGCAATTATTTGTAGCCGCCTGTTTTGGTTATTCTAAAAAAGTATCGCGTTTCATCCGTGAGAAAGTGGATGTGAATCTGCAAACCCAATCGGGAACAACGGCTTTATATCTTGCGGCACTTTACGGAAATATTGAGTGCGTGAAATTATTGCTAGCTGCTGGAGCTGCGGTAAATTCCAAAACGGTGCTCTACAAATTAATGGCTGAGGGTAATGAAGAGGCAATCAAAGTAAGAATTAACCAAAAAGGCGTAGACCCACACATTATTTCGCCACTCTGCGCGGCTACTCAAGGTAAGCATCATGAGATTATGGAATTATTATTAGCCCATGGTGCTGATGTGCACCAATTATCTCCCTATGGTGTAGCCTATGAGCATCAATTACGTCAAGCAGCAGAAGAGTGTTCTCAGGATTCGAAGCGCATTCATGAACGTCATGCTTATTCAGCTATGCACATTGCAGCAGGTAATGATGATTTAAAAGCCATGGATATTCTTCTAAAAAACGGCGCTTCCCTAAAACAATCAGCCTCTTTTGTTGAAGTAAGTTGTTGTGGTCTTATGTCAGACCAATACAGTACTAGTACTCCTTTTCATCATGCTGTAGCCAAAGGAAACTGTGCAGCAGTTCAATATTTGATAGATCGAGGAGCTGATGTTAATAAGGTAGCTCATGATGTCTTACCCCGTAGATTCATGGGAGATCTTGATGGAGTGGCAGTTGGTGTTACCCCTCTTCATCTCGCAACCAAAACTCAAAATACTGCACTTGTTGATAAATTATTAGATCAGGGGGCCGAAATTAATACCTCTTTAAGAGTGCCTTATGAACATGTTAGTAGTTATGTCAGAGAGCAACAGACGCCATTAGATTTGGCATTGAGACAAGCTAATAATGTTGCGCTCATTCAAAAATTAATGTCTAGAGGCGCGCGCTTGACTAATTGGGATAACTCTTTTGCTTATGCTATTGGTCGCAATGATCTTCCAGTGATAAAACTATTGTTAGCTTATAGACCACAAGAAAAAAGAGATTTAAGACTCTTTTTATCAGCAATCATTAAAAACAACCAAATTGATATAGTACGTTTGTTTATTAAACATGGTGTAAAGCTTCAACCTAAAGATCTTAAGTTGGCTCAAGATTGTGGACATGAGCTATTAGAACAAGAGCTAAAAAAAGCAATGCAAAAACCGGAACAATCTAACAATCGATTGAGATGGTTTGCATCAAGCAGATCTCAACAACCTGTCAATCAAGAAAGAGTAGCTGTTTCAGCTTTAAAATAGAGAACATTCTTTATAAAGGAGTTATAAGATGTTGACTGATAGTGTAAAAACCAAGATTAACGAGGCGGTTGCTGAGTATGTAAAGGACTTAAGTGAGCGCATTGACAATGAAAAGGAAATCTCGCGCATCATTACCGCAGTGGCTACCAAAGAGATTCCTTCTAAATTAGCTCAGACCATCAAAGTCAATTTAAGCCAGAGCTATGATGCTGCAGAACAGGAAGTCTTTGCTGAATTCTATGCAAAGCAAAAGAGAGTTTATGCTTGTCCCAAAGGAACGGATCTTGAAGAAATTACCCGGAAACGAGCTAAGCTAAAAACGACTATTGACAGTACTAAAGAATATATCAAAAGAGAAAAAATATTAATTGAAGATAATCAAGCGCAATTTGATGAAGTTATTGATTTAAATTACTACTCCCCAAATGCGGACTTAAGAAGCTATTATTGCGGTGAGGCCTCTCGACGTATTGCACAGCTAGAAAGTTTTCCTAAAGTGGACACAAAGTACTTAATTAAATTAATTCGGTCTGATTATTTTGGCAATAGAGATTTTCGCACAGTTATTTTTCTAAAAGTCTTACGTCTCGAGGACATTAAAAAAGCACAGGGGATGCTCGCAGGTTTAGAACATTCATTAGCTATCTACAATACTCAATTATCGGCATATGATAGAATGCTGGAAGTAGGTAAAATGCCTAAAGATCCCTTGACGGAAGGAGCAAAATTAGTTGCTCCTTTTGATGAGAAATTTAAAGCGCAACAACAAAAATTGCGACTATCTTTTACCTATGATTCTTTTGAGGAATTTATATTTAGTTCCTTTGCACATCATTTAAAACCCTACATAGCGGGTAAACGGGTTTTTCAAGAGACTCTTGTGCGAATGGCGTTTATAGACGAATTTGCTGATTATAAATTAAGAATATTGAATATTCTTAATGGCAAGAAAATCAAATTAAGCGGCGATAAATTGAATCGTCTTGAAAATCTAATTCAAGATATCAACGACTATCCAGTGACCATCGACTCTACGACCAGTCAATTAGCAGCAATCATTTTAAAATGGCAGGGAGAAGTAGTGAGTGGTAAAACTAATGAGGCAGCATTCTCTTCAAGTGGATGTAGAAGCATCTTTTCTAAAACACCAGAAGATCAATTTATTCAAGATTGTTTGGATATTGTCGAAGAGGTGAGAGTAGCCAATCCTATTTATGCAAGTAATTAATGAAAAAGTAGGGCAGAGAAAGTCTCTGTCCTACTTTTTTTAAAATTAATGCCCTGGAGAACAATAATTGATGAGATCAGTAAAGCAAGCATTTATTTCATCATTATTAAGTAGTACTCCTGGATTGACAATGGTCATTCCATTGTTAACCAGCACACAAGTAGTTCCTGCACCATCAGTAGTTATAGATGCATGTCCTACATCTCCGTTAATATTCCATACTGCAGAAATATCATTAATACTAGTACCTTGGCACACATCATATGGATAAGTGTGTGTTGAGAAATACTGTGTCCATCCGTCATGGCATGGGCATACAATATTAGAAGCGCTGCTCATATAGGTTGCACTATCTACGCTAGTTACCTGAGGAAGATTATAGATAGTCGGTGGTTTGCCACTTGCAGTAGCCGTATTAACCACATTATGAGTATCATTATCGATTGAATTGACCTCTTCTGAGGTACATGTCGCATTAGCTCCGACGGCGAGGCTTGTTGGAAGGGTACAATTTAAAGTAGTTCCATACAAAGTATTGAGCGTCGTATCGACGACACTTAAAGAAGTTAAGGGAACGTTTCCAATATTTTGCACAGTAAAAGTATATTTTATCCTAGTTCCAGCCTGCACGACATCGGTGCCAGAGACTACCTGATTATCTTGGGCATAAACGACGTCTTTTGTGAGTGAAATAGCCGGGGAAGCATTACAAGGAATGACCATTCCATTGGCTAATGCAGTCCATTTATCCAACAACTTCATACATTCTTTTTTGTTACCTTTGGGTTTGGGTAAATCGCAGTTTTGCTGGACACAATAATTTTGGCAAAGCCCATAGAGTTTTTTGGTTTTATCTCTAGAAAGACCTGGAATGGTATCTTGAAGTTTTTGACAGACGGTATCTCTTGGCTTTCCATCGCGACAATAATGATCGTCATAGTTATTGTCGGCCCATAGCAAACTAAAAGGTAATAAACTCAAACACAAGGAAGGAATTAATAATTTTTTTAAAGTAATCATACAAATAACTCCGAAAGCTTAAATTTCTCCTATTCAAAAGGTTAATGTTTGATTTAAAAGTTGTTGATTTTATTGATTTTTATCAAATTAAGACTACTTTAACCTTTTTAAATTGTAGACCATTATTTGAACATGTGAAAGTTGGGTTACTTTAAAATCAGATCGGAAGA
>SCSO01000018.1 GCA_004297865.1 Legionella sp. | reverse complement strand
CTCTCGCAAAAGGTGAATGTATTACTGAAAGTGATATTGCAATGAAAAGAGTAAATACAAACGGGTCGGAAACATACTATCGACAGACGGGATTAGTCATTGGCAAAGTTCTACTTGCTCCCCTAGAGAAAAATTGTCCATTAGAACAAGGATTAGTTCAATGAGAAAGTTAGTTGCTTGCTTAGCGTGTCGAAATCAAGGTTCGCGCTTATATGGAAAGCCGCTGCAAAATCTAGATATAAATGAGCGCGTTACAATTTTGGATTATATTATTGCCGCAATTAGAACCTTTGCCCCTGTTTCTGAGATAGTTTTGGGCATTAGCGAAGGTACAGAAAATGAAATATTCCAGACAGTTGCCATGAAGAACAATATCAGTTTTATTGTTGGCAACGAAGAAGATGTGTTGCAGCGATTAATTCAATGTTGTGAAAAAGTAAATGGAACAGATATTTTTCGAATGACTACCGAATCGCCTTTTAATTATTTTGAAGCGGTTGATATGGCTTGGGATATACATCGTACTGATAATAACGATTTAACAGTCCTTGATCATGTTCCTGACGGTTCTGGTCTTGAGATCATTAAGTTAGATGCTTATAAGCGTTCTTGGCAAGAAGGGCAACGCAAGCATCGTTCCGAACTGTGTTCACTTTATATTCGTGAGCATAAGGATAAATTTAAAATAGGTTATCTGGATGTACCATCTGCTATCTCTCGTACAGATATACGTTTAACAGTTGATTATCCCGAAGATCTCATATTATGTCGCGCGGTTTACCAAAAATTTAAACATTTAGCACCGCTGATACCATTACAGCAGATTATTGAATATCTTGATACTAACCCTCAACTTAAAGCTTTGGTGGAGCCTTATGTTGAACAAGGCTTAGAGACTATGTACTTATGAGCGGCATGCCATGCAAATAGAAGACATTAAACAACTTGCTGCATCTTGTGGGCTTGTAATAAAACTACGAACGGCTAACCTTGATCTTTGGGCAAGTACTCTTATGAGTTGTTCCTATGTGCCAGTGGCTTATACCAATGCAAGTATTGAATTCCAGTGGACATACCAACTAGGTCATGGTGGAGATTGGCACGATTTATCATTTATCATTTTTCTAGATAATAAGCCCATTGCAGTTTGGCCATTGAGTTTGGCTAAGAAAGACAATAAAACAATTTTAAACTCTCATGGTTTACCCATGCTCCCACCACTTTTTTTAGCGGATTGTCCAATATCAGCTTGCAAACGAATTATAAAAAATTGTTTGGATTTTGCTAATAAACTTGCCACAGCAAATGACCTTAGCTCTTGGGAGTGCATGCAATTATTCAATAATACTCATGGGTTGAGCTACTGGCATGCCGAGTCCATGTCACGTGGTGCGACGAGTATTATATATCATGAGATGTTTGTAGATTTAAGTTTGAGTATGCAGGAGATTAAGGGACATTTTCGCAAAAGTTATAAATCGCTAATTACTGAGGGAACACGCCTTTGGGATATAGGTGTATTAAATACAGCTGACGAATCTATCTGGAATGAATTTCGTAACTTACATTATCAAGTAGCGGGGCGTACTACACGTTCTGAGCAAACTTGGAGGTTACATTTAAAAGATATCGAGATGCAACAAGCGTTTTTAGTTTATTTGCGCAACAGAGATGGCTCAATGGTTGGTGGGGGGTTTTTTAATTTTACTCGTGATGAAGGGTTGTATGCGGTAGCAGCTTATGATCGTTCCCTTTTTGATAAGCCATTAGGACATGTTGTGCAGTATCGTGCTATTGAAGAACTGAAAAATAGAGGAGTGCGTTGGTATAAAATAGGTGTACGATCTTATCGTTCTGAGAATCCTCCTCCGTCAGATAAAGAGGTATCAATTAGTGAATTCAAGCAGGGGTTTGCTTCACATCTTTTCCCCAGAATTGCTCTTCATTACCCTATAAAACAAAAAGAGCTATTAGCATGACGGCAAATCATTTTCTATGGCCGAAAAATAATATCCGACGTGCTCTAAGTTCAATACCACGAATCACGAAGGTGTCAGCTTTAGAGGGT
Organism: Legionella sp.; assembly: GCA_004297865.1. Lineage (GTDB taxonomy): Bacteria > Pseudomonadota > Gammaproteobacteria > Legionellales > Legionellaceae > Legionella. The sequence continues at coordinate 4,934 of SCSO01000018.1, read as the reverse complement.
ATGCTCAGCGATTTATTTCTTGGAGGATATCCTGTTTTATGTTCAAGTGGCCGAGTAGCATTGGTTCTCGCACTTATCGAAAGTGGTATGACCAGGGAATCTTTGGTGGGTGTGTTTCCATATGCTAGTCATTGCGTGCTCGATGCTATCGCAAGAGTGGCTACCCCTCTCGCGGGGTCCGCAGCAAAATCGGCACATTTACGTGTGGTATACCATCAATGGGGATTTGTACAAGAAACGGAGTTACCCAGTAATAGTATTGAGGATTGTGTTGATACGCTTTGTATTCCTGGCGCTGCATTATTTCCTGGAGGTGGTCGATTTGAAGTCTGGTCCCTGCCCAAGATCTTAGGAACAACCTCCGGAGGCATCCTCTGGTGCAGAGATAGAGAAACGGCTAAAAAAATTTCCACTTTACGTGATAAACGAGGGGGTGGAAATTTCCAGTGGCTTATGCGACTGCTGGCGGGAGTATATCCTAAAGCCCACGATTATTGGCAGGGCGCAGAAGGTACTTTAGGGAAACTAGGTCATATGCAAATGGGGGAAATTTTAGTTGCAATTTCTCAATGGGAGACTACAGTAGGTGATCGACTTAACAAGTTAAGTTTGACTTGGTCACGGGCAGTTGATTGGCTGCCACGTCCTTGGGATAGGTTGCCACCAGTTGTACCTATGGAACCTAATCTTTCAGAAACAATGATTAGATCTCTAGGAATATCTTCAGGATACCGAATGATGGAGCGGTTTAATAAACAAAATGGTGCTTATATATCAAAAACGATGCCCCTCCCTATTCATCAAGATACGTCGATAGCATGGTTAGAAGAAATTCTTATAATTTTAGACAAGCATAAGCATAACGCGGGAAAAATATAGTGTACATTGGTTGCGCTCGAAACTTACAGGAAATAGAAAATGCTTTGTTGCTTGCGACTCTCTGTTTTCGAAGTGAGACAACGGATGAAGCAATTAATGTAAAAAGACTATTAATGTCTCCGGGTAATAGTTTTGCTAAGCAGGACGTTATCGTTCTTATAAAGCCATCTGGTGAGATTTGCGGTACATGTTTCTTGATTGATCGTCTTTTTTATCGTGGAAAAAACCAGGTCCAAGGAACTTTTTTATCCTCTATTTGCATAGCAGAGGGCTCACGAGGTGAAGGCTTATCTAGATTACTGATGAATGCTGCTATCGAAGAATGTGAGCGTCGAAGTTCTGCATTTGCAATATTAATTGCTAGAAGAGCTGTGGATCATTTCTATAATAAATTCTTTTTCTGGGGCTTGTCTCAATATAGCTCAATCAATATAAAGCTTAGTGATACAGGGCCTTTAATTGAAAATTATTCAACTGCAGCAGTGACCGAAGATGATCTAGAGATAATTAACAAATTATATGAAGGCTCTTATCGCAATTTATATGGTGCGTGTGTGCGCTCTAAGCAATATTGGAAGTATCTAATATGGAAAATAAATGAGCAATCACAGCAGTTTTCTGTGTTTAAAAGAGATGGTGAGATCAAGGGATACGCCATATTTTCCGGTTGTAATTTGCATGAGTTTGGAACAGCTGATGATGTTTCTAGTCTAGAGCTATTGAATGAATTTGGAAAAAAAAACTCCTTAAAGGAGGTTAATTTATCTGGCTCTCAAGATCATCCTGTTGTGCGAGAGTTGCAAGGATTGGATTTTACAATCACTCAGAGACAATGCAATTATGGTGGTCATATGGTAAGGATAATTTGCAAAGACCGACTAATAAATTCTCTCCGAGAAGAGCTGCAAGAGGAATTAGACTGCCTTGGGGTTAAACAATGGTCAGAACAATATGGAGAAGTGCGTATTGAAGTGAATAGAGGGAAGATAGATCTAGCTTTGACGGGGCCAGTAAATTGCTACAAGAGCACCTGTGTATTGATGGGAGCAGATTATCTCTCAGCATCGAATAGGTTTATTGTTTATAAGCCTCGAAGCTTTAATGTACCACTCATGGATCAAGGGTGATGAAAAAATTTTTTAAAAAAATACTCACGAAACGTTTGCGATGGATATTACGAGGGTATCGAACATTAAAAAAAGAACATTCTCAGGGAAAAATATACGAACTCATGCATGCAATTGTGAGAACTAGATTTCAGAAAGATAATGTTTATTCAAGGATAATATTTGGAGCAGCTGAAAAGGATGCAGAGTTAGTTGTCCGTCAGTACTTAATTGCTCGCACGATAGTGGGTATAAATTTTAGTAAATCCTTGCTTTATACTTGTGGGAAGGAAGGTGCATGGGTCACTCATCCGTTACCTCCAGAATGGCGAAAAATTGTTAGGCAACATGGTTTCAAAATTCCAAAGCTTTGGGCCACTTTTGTATGGAATAGTTATGTTGTTCTTCTTTTTACTCAGGGATTATTATCTATATGGAAAAGATTTTTTGAGAGTGTTAAAACAATACGGTCCCCATCTGAAAATGTTCTCAAGCCATTTGTTTTTTTTTGCGGATTAACAGCAGGGAATACTCCTCAACGTTCAAACGGTGTTCGCAGTTACGACATAATCAGCTGGTACGGGCAATGGTCTGGTCGCATCAAAGAGATTAATGCGCTATGTCACGACGTTAAGAATCTTCCTTCATCTGTCATTGAGGAAATTCCAGTAACATATATGCCCTTAGCTATTCCTCCTTTTACTAGATTTACGCAATTAATACGCTATATGGGATGGTCTATAGCTGCCACAGGTTTATCAATCATCGATCTTTTTCGTGGTCGTTGGTGGCATGCCTTATTATTGAAAGAAGCATCTTTAGCAGCTCTAGCTCGTATGCAACGTTCTCAAAATTTGGCACGGGATTATTTGTTTCACAATTCAAATTGGGCTTATAGGCCTTTATGGACTTATGAGGCTATAGAGCAAGGCTCAAAAATTACGTTTTATTTTTATTCAACTACATGTGGTGATGGTTTTAAGCGCTCGCAAGGATATCCACCGCCTTATTTTGGATATTCAGCTATGAATTGGCCATATTACTTAGTCTGGAATGATCATCAAGCGGCGTCTTTAAGTAAAATAGTAGGGAAAAGTGCAAATATAAGTGTCGTAGGTCCAATTTGGTTCCAATCCAGTGTTACGAGCATGCCTAAATTGCCATTAAACTCGGTTGCCGTATTTGACGTTCAACCTGTACGAGATGGGTTTTACAAAAGCTTTGGTATTGATTTTGATTATTATACACCACATACAGCGATTCAGTTTTTATCGGATGTTTATGATGCACTAGTAAGCAGCAATTGTAGATTTATATTAAAACGTAAGCGTAACATTGATCGCTTGGCCCATCCTAAATATAGGCAATTTATAAAAGAACTTGATAAATTGCCCGGATTTACAAGTATTGAGCCGGATATAGCAGCTATAGAGTTGATAAAAAATTCTATAGCTGTGATTTCTATGCCATTTACTTCGACAGCAGTAATAGGAAGAGAGTTAGGAAAACCGTCTGTGTATTATGATCCTCATGGTTTAATACAAAAGGATGATCGGGGTGCTCATGGTATAGACATTTTATGTGGATTGCAGGAATTGCATGCATGGGTATCTACTATTACCAATTCAGAGAGGATGAATGAAGAAATTTTCTAGTAAGTTACTAACGAATGAGGTCTTAATCTGGACTGAGGCCTTTCTAAGTTCTATTCCAGGAAAAATAGGGTCTGGTTTGCGTCGCTTTTGGTTTGGAAGGCGTTTCCAACAGAGTGCAGAGCTTCATATTGGGAGAAACTGCCAATTTATCGAACCACGTGCGATGTGCTTTAAAGGCAAAACACTAATAAATGATCATTGTTATTTTAACGCTGATGGCGGTGCTATTAGTATTGGTCATCAAACTGCATTCAATACCGGGGTTCATATTAATGCTGCTGGCGGTGGATCTATAATTATTGGCGATCATTGTCCCATAGGACCTGGTGTGGTGATGCGAACTGCAAATCACCGATTTTCTCGTACAGATGTAATCATACAGGATCAAGGTCATGATCCAGCAGATATTGTGATTGAAGATGATTGTTGGATAGGAGCCAACGTAGTAATTCTTGGAGGGGTTCGTATTGGTTCTGGTGCAGTTATTGGTGCTGGGGCTGTTGTCACTAAAGATATACCGTCGATGGCTATCGCTCTAGGAGTACCTGCCAAAGTTATTAGTTTTCGTAAGTAAGGGAGATGATAAGTGAGCAAAATTTGTCCTGTTTGCAGAAGTAAGGATGCGCAAGTAAGAGCGGCTTATCGCGGATCACACCCAATATTTTTGGGATTAGAACGCACGCATTGTAGTTCCTGTGAAATGGTGTTTGTTTCTCCTATGCCCACGGAAACAGCTCTCAGTGAATATAATGCAAGCTATTTTTCTACTGCTCACGGCGGAACTCCAAGCAATAAAGTCACTAGAGCTTTTTTTTCCGGTATTGCGCGTTTACGTATGACACATATTGAACGTTATATTCAGACTCAGCGCATACAAGTAGCAAAACTACTTGAATTAGGGCCGGGACCAGGAGTTTTTGCAAAGAATTGGTTAGAAAAGTATCCTACAACATCCTACATGGCTTACGAAACGGATATAAGCTGTCATCCCTCTTTGCAAAAAGTAGGTGTCACTCTTTTGGATTCTGCAAGCAGAGTGGGTAATTCAGATGTAGATTTGATCGTAATGTCTCATGTGCTGGAACACGTAACAGATCCAATTCAGTTTCTTACTACATCTACTCAGAATTTGCGTAAAGGTGGTGCAATATTCATCGAGGTTCCTTGTCGAGATTATGAACATAAGCCCTTAGATGAGCCTCATCTATTATTTTTTGATAAAGAGCCAATGCGCCTATTACTTCAACAATTAGGGTTTAACAATATTCAAATAAGCTACCATGGAGTCACATTA
>SCSO01000214.1 GCA_004297865.1 Legionella sp. | reverse complement strand
CTTTCATCAACAAACCCAGTGATTTTAAAAGGATCGAAAACGCTGCTCAAAAAAGGAGCACACGCAATCATTACCAATAGCCAGAGGATGATAATGGCCCAGCGACAATGATAAAGTAATAGTCCTAAACGATAAAAATTAGTTCTCTGCATCCTTTATTAACTCCCTTGTTTTAGAGATCTTCCTGGTTGTACAAAGTGCAGAAATTGTGACCAATATCATATATCTTAGTACTAAAATCTCGTTTTTTCCTGTTTAGCGGGCAAATAATCGTTTATTCATCGCCGGAATTGGCAAATCGTGATAAAATCGCCGATTTTTTAAAGGACAAATTATGTGGTTTAACAATGCACTTATCTATCAATTTGAACTCGATGAAGCCGTCGATTTAAATGCCTCATTGAAAGAAGAAAGCCTTAAACCCTGCCCTCCCCATGCCCGCTTTATTTATGGCTGGCTTCCTACCTTTGCTGATGAAATGGTCCATGAGGTCACTGGAAGTGCCTTCATTTGTATGGGAAAAGAAGAACGTATCCTGCCTCGAGGGGTGATTAACAAAATTCTGGCTGAGAAAATTCAACAAATTGAGAACCAGCACGGACGTGTGGTCAAACGCGCAGAAAAGGCCCAATTGGCCGAAGATCTTGAATTTGAGCTGCTACCTAAGTCTTTTTGTGTACAAAAGCGTTTATGCGCCATTTTGGATAAAACCAGTAAACGCTTAATTGTAAATGCCGGCAGTAATACTCAAGCATCACAGTTAACTTCTCTATTACGCAAATCAGTGGCCGGACTCAGTATTGAGCCTTTAACCCATACTGAAAATTTAGCAATCCGTTTTGCGGAATGGATTCAAACACCTGGTTCCTTACCTAATGATTTCCAATTGGCTTCCGATTGTGTTTTGTTTTCTTTAGATAATGAAAAGAAACGAGTGCATTGCAAAGGTTATGAGTTACCTGCTGAAGAGATTTTAACGTTATTAGCGCAAGGTATGGCCACTGCAGAAATCTCCTTGATTTGGAAAGAACGTATTCAATTTACACTGACTCACGATTTTACTTTTAAACGGCTTAAGAGTTTAGATTATTTGATTGATCAATTTACTGAGATTTCTAAAATCGATGAGGAATATCAACAGAAAGATGCGGCGCTAGCGTTATTGTCGGGAGAGCTGCGAGAATTGACGCAAGATTTGTTAACGGTGTTGGCACCGAAACAAGTTAAGAGTCCGGTAAAAGAATTAGAACCCGCGTAGTTTCGGGAAAAGCTTGTCATTCCCGCGAAAGCGGGAATCTATCTTGTAGGTTGGGTCGAGACCCAACAAAAAAACTTGAATGATGTGAAATGGTTAGGTTGGGTCTCGACTCAACCTACAGAAATGGATAATCCATGTTGTCCAATTAGAACTGGATCTCCGCCTTCGCGGAGATGCCAATAACTATCTACGATCTCACCATCTTATTCGTATGGTAAGTCGCCTGATATACGGCCATAGCTTCATTAGCCGCTTTTTGTAAACCTAGAATCTTATTCGCTTCATACATAATGACTAAAGCTCTTTGTACACTGGGTGCTTGCGGATAATTTTTAACTACATAACCAGCACGTTCAATCGCAGCGACATACAACTTACGCTTGAAATAATATTCCGACACATTCAATTCATGCTGCGCAAACATATTGCGTAAATAAATCATACGCTGTAACGCATTAGCCTTATATTTACTATCAGGGAATTTTTGAATCAAGACACCAAAATCTGCATAAGCTTGACTTTGGGTTCCAGGATCACGCCAAGATTCGTCCATAGGCATAATCTTCGCAAAACCACCGCGTGTTTGTTGGAAATTAGCGAGACCTTTCATGTAATACGCATAATCCACATATTTGGCACGGGGATATAAATGAATAAAACGATCTGCGGTAGCAGCAGATGAAGGATAATCTTCGTTTTGATAATAAGCGTAAACTAAATCCAATTGTGTCCCTTCGGTATAATCACTGAAAGGGTACATACTTTCAATTGCTTCTAACTGTTTCGCTGCCGTTGCATATTGGCCTTTTTTCATGGCAACTCGAGATTGATTGTAGAGCTGTTTTGCCGTCATTCCTTTATATGGATTTTTTTCTTCATCATCATCCTTATTCCACCAACTATGACAAGCAGACAGTGAAAAGACCATACCTGCCAAACAGAGCACTCGAATTCGTTTCATATAAAACACCTTAATATTGTTCTTGTTGTATCCGCCAACGCGACAGGAAAATTGAGGTCATTATACCTAGGACTCAAAGATTTGCGAACACTCTGTGCGTATTCTTTTTAAAACACTGGTCCCCTTATCGCCAAACAAGAAAACTGCGGTAAAATTTAAAAATTCATTGCAAAATGAGAAACGTTAAGATAGTATTCTGCCCAATCGCTGCAACAGCGGTTTAATGTGTAGGAAGCTTGGCAGAGTGGTCGATTGCACCGGTCTTGAAAACCGGCAAGGGGAAACCCTTCCAGGGTTCGAATCCCTGAGCTTCCGCCATCAAATCTTTATTTCCTTTGAATTATACGACGATTGGGACTCAGCCTGAGGTATCCCCATAATTTATTAAAGCGCAATATTTACAGGCTCCCTTCTCCATTGTAGGGTGTTGTTGAATAAATAGGTTTGTCATTCCCGCGAAGGCGGGAATCTATCCATAAATAAAGCACAGTGCTTAACTTGTGCATGTCATCCCCGCCTTCGCGGGGATGACATGCAAGCAAAATTGCTTAATAAAAAAGCAATTCTTTATTTATTCAACGCCCCCTTGTTGGGAGAAGGGAGATTATAAAATTCGTGAGGATAGGTCAGAACATGACCCCGATGTTACAACGCAATTTCACCAGACTTTTTATAAACCGCATCAATCGCCATCAAGGATTCTAACAAGACTCTCATCTTCGCCAAAGGCCAACTGTTTGGTCCATCACTTAAGGCTTTATCTGGATCCGGATGGGTTTCCATGAAAATTCCCGAAATCCCTGCAGCAACTGCAGCTCTAGCTAATACCGGTACAAACTCGCGTTGTCCGCCAGAGACGCCATTGTTCCCGCCAGGTAACTGCACGGAATGAGTTGCGTCATAAACAACAGGGCAACCCGTTTCACGCATGATGGCTAAAGAACGCATATCGGAAACTAAATTGTTGTAACCAAAACTCGCACCACGCTCACAAGCCATAATCTGCTCATTGCCACTGGCTTTGGCCTTAGCAATCACATGCTTCATTTCCCAAGGCGCTAGAAATTGCCCCTTTTTAATATTTACAGGCTTATTCAACGCAGCCACACTTTGAATGAAATTCGTTTGACGACATAAAAAAGCAGGTGTTTGCAACACATCAACCACACTGGATACTTCTAACAGAGGCGTATCCTCATGTACATCGGTTAATACTGGCACACCTATCTGTGATTTTACTTTTTCTAAAATCAACAAGCCCTTTTCAAAACCTGGACCACGATAACTGGAAATAGAAGAACGATTCGCTTTATCGAAAGATGATTTATAGATAAAAGGAATTTTCAATTCAGCGCACATCTCTTTGAGGTAACCAGCCGTTTCTAAAGCCAGTGCTTCGCTTTCAATGACACAGGGACCCGCAATTAAAAATAAAGGCTTATCTAAACCCACTTCAAATCCACATAATTTCATGCTTTGACCTCATCAATATTTTCATTACGCGCAGCCAATACGAATTGTTTAAATAAAGGATGACTCGCACGAGGAGTAGAAGTAAATTCTGGGTGGAATTGACAAGCAACGAACCAAGGATGATCCGCGAGCTCTATCATTTCAACTAAAGTATTATCTGCAGAACGACCAGCAATCACTAAGCCGTGCTCCACCAAGGTTTCCACAAATTGATTATTTACTTCATAACGATGACGATGACGTTCGATAATTTGCGGTTGCTCATAAATTTGTCGCGCCAAGGTACCTTCGGCCAATTGACACATTTGCGCACCTAAACGCATAGTGCCACCTAAGTCCGTGTGTTCATCACGCGA
>SCSO01000213.1 GCA_004297865.1 Legionella sp. | reverse complement strand
TTAAAAGTAATAAGTTAAGGGAAATTGGGGTAAGTTTATGGTGAAGTGTAAAAAGTTAAGTGTTTTTGATTAAATTTTGAGTTTATTGTAGAAAAATCATGGGATCAGTCGTGTCCATAGCCATCAGGTTAAACGAAATTCCTCTTGGGCACGCTTAAGGGCCGAGGAATCCCCACGAATTACAATTGTGTCATTCCCGCTCCACATGAGCTCTAAAGGAGCTCAATTCTCTCAAGCGGGAATCCATAGCGACACTTTAAAGAATCGTTATAGATTCCCGCCTGATAATAGCTTGCCACATTTGAATACTTTTCCAGCGGGAATGACAACATTAGAAATTTGTGGGGATACCTCAGAAATCGTAGGTTGGGTCGAGACCCAACAAAAAATCTTGAGCAAAGATGAAATCGATATGTTGGGTCACAACCCAACCTACGTATAGGATTTATTTAATGCCGCTTAACTCACAGTAAAGCTTTCACCACAACCGCATTGACCTGTTTGATTAGGGTTATTGAAGACAAACTTATGATTTAAGCCTTGTTTTACGTAATCCACTTGCATGTTTTTAAGGAATGGATAGCTGGCTATGTCGATACAAACCGAGTAATTATCCGTCAAAGGCATGACCAAATCCCCTTCCTGAGGCGCTTCCACGTAATCGACCACGTAAGCCATACCCGAGCAACCTGTTTTTTTGACAGACAAGCGCACACCCGTATTTCCAGAGTTTTTTTCCAAATAAGACACTAAATGCTTAATCGCAGATTCAGTGAACTCAATTTCTGGGTTTTGCTTACTTGTGTATTGCATGACCACACTCATGATTTTAATTCCTCAAAGGTATTTCTCATTAACTTAACCACCTCTTGATAAGCCTGGCTTACTTGGATTGCCACCGGATATTCAGTATTAGGAATTGCCAATGTTTCCACTAATAATGGGTAGTTTATCACGGGCAATTGCTCAAGCTCTAAACCTTCTATTTCTCGACAGATCCATTCTAAAGCCGCAATCATATAAGGATTCCCCATAGCCTTAAAACAAGCGCGCTGGATTATTTTATCCTTTGTGCAAACAAGATACAAATCCAACCTATTATTTTGCCCAGGGACATGACTCTTAAAATGGGCACTTAAAGGATAATCCGGCTGCACCAGTCCTACATGATTAGAGTTAAAAAAACAATCCTCTACTATCTTATTATACATCATGATGGTGACATTTTGTGCAAACGCTCGACTTGTTCGCAGATAATCGCAATCGCTTGGCTGATCTGTTCTTCCGTGGTAAAACGGCCAATAGAAAACCGGAGAGAACTATAAGCTAATTCAGCGGATAAACCTATTGCCTTTAAGACATAGGAAGGTTGTATGCTAGCTGAAGAACAGGCAGAAGCTCTGGACACTGCTAAATCTTTTAACGCTAATAATAAGGAATCTCCGTCTAGTCCAGCAAAACAAACGTTAAGATTACCAGCTAAACGCTGTTGTTCATGACCATTTAAACTTAAGCCCTTTAAATGACGAATACCCGCCCATAAACGTTGTCTTAAAGCTAAAATTCGTGCTTGCTCTGTAGCACGTTCGCTTTCAGCAACTACAAAAGCCTTGGCCATACCCACAATTTGGTGGGTTGCTAAAGTCCCTGAACGTAAGCCACCTTCATGACCGCCACCAAAACTTTGTGCTTGTAGACGAATACGTGGTTTCTGACGAACATATAAGGCACCGATGCCTTTAGGTCCATAATTCTTATGCGCGGAAAAAGACATCAGATCCACATTTAATTGTTGTAAATCTATAGGTAATTTTCCGGCACTTTGGGCTGCATCCACATGAAAAATGATACCCTTTTGCTGCAGTAACTTCCCTATTCCAACTAAATCTTGAATCACACCAATTTCATTATTTACATGCATAATAGAAATTAAAATAGTATCGGGTCGAAGCGCTTTTTCTAAATTGGCTAAATCCAGTAAACCATCAGGCTCAGGCGTTAAATAAGTGACTGTAAAACCTTCTTTTTCCAATTGTTCAAAACTATCTAGCACTGCCTTATGTTCAGTGTTCATAGTAATGAGATGTTTACCTTTATTTTGATAAAAACGGGCGGCTCCCAGGACAGCTAAATTATCAGCTTCTGTTGCTCCTGAGGTAAACACCAAATTGGCGGGATTAGTGTTTAAAGTGTCTGCAATATCTTGCCGTGCTTGCTCTACTGCTTGCGCTGCTAATAGCCCATAAGGATGTGTGGTGGAAGCTGGATTACCGAAACAGCTATTGGGTCCCAGATAGTTCATCATGACCTCCACTACTCGGGGATCGACCGGAGTAGTCGCCATGTAATCCATATAGATTGGCAAAGCATCCATTTTAGTTATTCCCTTTTGCCCAGGCTAAGGATTTCTGCACTTGGCTTAACATGCCGCGCAAAATACTTACTTCCATTTGCTCTAATTGTACCCGATTAAATAAACGACGTACTCTTTGCATTAGACGTCGGGGATTGGCTTCTTTTAAAAATTGAATTTCAACGAAAACCTCTTTGAGATGCTCATAAAATTGTTCAATTTCATCTGCAGTAGCTTCTTTATCCATTCTTAAGGCCACTTCTGCCTTGGGTTTTTCAATCTTCATCCGCAATTCATAGGCAATAATTTGCACTGCCTGGGCTAAATTTAATGAGCTGTACTCCGGATTACTAGGAATATTAACGTGATAATGGCATTTCAATAATTCTTCATTGGTTAATCCAGAGTGCTCTCGACCGAAAACAATAGCAATTTGGGTATCATCGGATTTGTTATGTACTAGTTCTGCAGCAGATGCAGGAATAAGTCCGGGTAAGGACAAACCTCTGGGTCTAGCACTAGTAGCGAGAATAATTTGGCAACCTACTAAAGCGTCATCTAAGGTAGGAACGACGACAGCTTGCTCTAAAACATCATCCGCCCCAGCAGCAAGTTCATTGGCTTTAGGGTCTGGAAAGGATTTTGGGGTAACCAAATAGAGTGACTCCAAACCCATGGTCTTCATGGCACGTGCAGTAGAGCCTATGTTACCTGGATGGGAGGTAGCGACTAAAACGATACGAACTGAGCTTAACTTCATATAAAAAACTAAAATTTAAAACAAGGAGCGACTATACCATATATATTGTGTTAAAATCTCGGCTTTTTCATAACAGAGTGTATCCATGGAACCCCTTTTAAATATAGCTGTCAGTGCGGCACGTCAGGCCGGTGAGATCATCGTACGTTACATGGAAC